>JBGQGO010000194.1:0-9385 GCA_041497455.1 Blastocatellia bacterium
ACGCCCCGTGTTGCCGGGTCGAATGTCACCTTCATCTTTGAAGCCTCGACAGGCGCTCCGGTCACCACCACCTCGCCGACCATTTCGGGATGGCGGTCTCCGCACGAGACCGAGCACGAGAACTGAAACCGGCCTTCCTTGTCGGGAGTCAGTTCGATCATCCTGGTCTGCCCCGCCTCGATCGCCTGGTCGATGCCGAACTCCTTGATCGCGAACCGGTGGTCCGCATCCTCGGAAGTGACGGCTAGCCTGACGCGCTCGCCTCTACTCACGCTGATAGTTTTCGGGCTGAATTCGAATCGGTGCGCCGTGACTTTGATCTCGCGCGGTTCCGGATCGCTGACCGGTTTTGCGACGCCCACCGCTGAGAACAACAAAACTACAAGCGGCACAGTGATTCTGACGAAGATCTTCCTCGTTGGTTTCATCTTTGCGAAGCTCCTTGATATAAATGGCGTGCGTCTGGACTTCGGAGAGTGCCGCCGAGCCGAGTATAAACTGCCGCTCAATCGTTTTCCAACGCTTGCCTGGACTCGGGTGTGCGTCTTGCTGCATACCTACCTCGTCAGAGGTGGGTGGCTGATGCTGTAGCCTACAGAGGCGCGCGGTCTCGACCCTCTTGTTTACCATACCCACCTCGTCAGAGGTGGGTCGCTGATGCTGCAGCCTACAATGTGAGCCCCCACACCTTGGCTGATTCGACACGTAGGCTGCAACATCACCGACCCACCTCTGACGAGGTGGGTATGCGCAAGAGCTGCTGGATTCAGCCTTACTTCAGCGTTGAAGACTTCTCGTGCCTTTCGAAATCCCAGCGTATAATCCAAGTCCGTTTGAAGAAATCCCATCCAGGAGCAAGTTCATGTCGAGAAAGCGGGCAAGGCGCCCAAACGAAAAGCCAGGTTCCAAACGCAAGTCCTCGCGAGTTGTGATCGCCGGCGCCGCACTTGCCGTCGCAGTGAGCGCCGCGCTTCTCATCTTCACCTCGATGCACTCGGGTCCGGAGGATCAATCCAATGTCCCGGCTGTCAACAAGCCAATCACGGCCTCAGACGGACGAGCGCGGCAGGTCGCCTATGAAGTCGTTAACAGCTACCCACACGATCCGACTTCTTTCACCCAGGGTCTCCTTTGGCGCGACGGCGGGTTCTACGAGAGCACTGGCCAATACGGCCAATCGAAGCTCCGCCGATTGGAATTCCCATCCGGAAGAGTCTTGAAGGAAATCAGTCTCAGTCCCGAGCTCTTTGGCGAAGGGCTCGCTCTGGTTGACAGCCGGCTCATCCAACTTACCTGGAAATCGCATCGCGGATTCGTTTACGACCTGAGCACCTTTCGACTGCTGCAAGAATTCAGCTATGACACAGAGGGCTGGGGGCTGACATACGATGGCAAGAACCTGATCTTGAGCGACGGCAGCAGCGATCTGTTTTATTTCGATTCTCAAACATTCAAGCCGACTAGAAAGCTCGCCGTAAGGATGAACGGCCAGCCGATTCGCGAGTTGAACGAATTGGAGTTCATCGACGGCGAAATATGGGCGAACGTCTGGCAAACGGACTTGATCCTGCGCATCGACCCGTCAACGGGACAGGTCACTTCTTTTCTCGACTTGAAAGAGGTTCTCGCTCCCTCGGACAAGACAGGAATGGAAGACGTGCTGAACGGCATAGCCTACGACGCCGAGCACAAGCGAATCTTCGTAACAGGCAAGCTGTGGCCGCGCATATTTGAGATACGGGTCAAGCAATGACAAGCGCTCAAATGAAGCTCTCCTTACCGAGTGTCAGAACCATATGCGAGCCTTATAACTGTAGAGCAGACTTGTGATGAGGCTTTCCTATTCATTGCATTTGTATTACCTGTGACTTTGTGAGCGCAATCGCCTAACGCTTTTGCGTCAGGGGGCGCGGGCCGAACCCTCCGACTAACCAAGCGAAATCCGCTTCGCTGCCTTCCAGTGCAGCCGCTAGTTACTATCCTTGTGTCGCATCGAACACTGGCAGGAGTTGTCATAGCCGTAGCAACCCTGCTGTATTTTGCTTTCTACATAACCGCAGGCGCCACACGCATGTTTGAACTCGACATGCTCCATATCACCGCCGGTCGTGTAGTATTCATAGCTGCATCCGACAGCATCGGAGCCACACTTATTGCAGACGGCGGTGGTCGTTCGCTCTTCGACCAACACAGCCTTGAACTCCTTTCGCAACGACCTGCGACTGCTGTCTCCGGCTTGGTACAAGCGTCTAACGACAGAACTGAGCGACGCGGGCGGCCCAGCGCGTCCGAACTGCTAACTGACGTGGTCCGCCCGCGTTCGCTCCAGTGATTTTGTTAGGGCTTCTTGAGCGTACTGGACTGGGACTTCGCGCGGCCTGCAGTCTTCTTTGTCGGAGCGTCCCCACTGATGCCTCAATGGGTGATGCGGGCCGCGCCGGCAAGGCCATCATACTGCCACCAATTCCTCAAACGTGATGGAGTCAGCCGCCTCGTCAATGTGACGAGCATCCTTGTTCTCGGAGCCGGGGCCCACGATGTATTTCACACTGATCACGGCCTCGATCGCCCGGTCTTGTTGGGCGTGAGCCTCATCATCAAATGCAAAGAAAGAGGACAGGTAGGCGTCCTCGGTCAGGAACTTCGCCATCGCGTTCGTGGCAACTCCACTGAAACCGGACAAGATCATGATCCGTCTATGCTCCGAAAGGCTGAAGGGGTTCGGGGCGACGACGATAACTCCGTGCATCTTCCCCGCTCTCGGCTTACGAAGGTCCGTTGAGGGCGATTCGTGTTCGTAGATCCGCATCTTGTCCAGCCCGAGGCGTGCGATTCCCTCGTGCTCTCCCGCGGCCGTTTTCCAGTAGAAGGCGCTGTCCGTGTTCTTCCGGTCGCGGATGAGGACGTATCCCTTGGACTTCCTCCTGTCGTTATCGTAGGGGTCAATCTTATGAATCTCCGAAAGGGCAATCTCGGCGAAATCGTTGACGTCCGGTGAGCCAATGATGATGCAATCCTTGTCCTTCAATAAATTGCCAACGTCGGCAATCCGATGCGCGAGAACGTATGTCTTGGCGATGTCTTCCTGTTGCAGCTTGCTCGCGGGATCCTCGATGGTAAGCTTGGTGCCGGGGTAGTTCGACGCGAAGAAATGTGCGATGCCGAGGACAGCCCGGTAGTCCCACTTGTCAATGTTGGTTCGGAACCCCCCGGTGCCCCGGGCGCGGGTTTCATCGGGGGGGATATCCCGGCCACACGTGAAGATGTGGACGGCCTTCTTTTCAGCGAACGGTCCCCAGAACCGGCGATGCCGGTAGTAATTCCGGGCTTCGCCGACTTTCGCCCGCGCGTTGGCGAGATTCTGTTCGAGGGTCTCCTTCTCCTTCTCGACTTGCCTCTCGAACTCGCGGTATCTTTGGTCAAGTTCGTTTCGCGCCTCCTTGAGAACATAGATGATTACCTCCTTCAAGGAGTCAGCGCGCTGGAAATCGCCCAGTTCCGACGGAACATGCTTGTCTTCGCAACCGGGGGCTTTCAGGACGAAGACCTTCCGAGAGGCGTTGCCCTTGGCATCCTCTTGGAATTTCTTAATTTCGTGACTGACCTCGTTTGAAGCCTTAGCCTGCACGGTGCAATACAGGAGGAAGTGGCGGCTGTTTTGAATCGCCGCGTCGACCTTCTCGCGCCATCGTTCTCCAACTGGGATGTCCTTGTCCCACCACACGGTCAAGCCGGCCGTGTGGAAGTCGTTTACAAAGCCGTCGATTGTGGAGCGTTGCTCCCTCGCATAACTGACGAATATCTGATTCTCGTATGAGTTCATTTTGTCCCTTCACAGTCCGGTTTGTCCTACGGCCTCAGGAATAACATGCGCGCCCTAACATGAATTATACAGACCCCTGTATAATCATTTTATCCAGAAGATTCCTTCCCCATAATCCAACACTTGTTTTCAGCCGGATCGATCGGTTATTTCCTCATCATTCAATGACTTACCGCGAGAAACCTAGTGCCAACTCTCGAAGTATTAGCCAGACCGTCTGTTCTGCATGTCACCTTAAGGCGTCGCGCGACGCGGCTTCCGGGCCAATACCTCGTTGTGTCGCAAGCCGCCGCCGCAAGTCGATGTTGAATGAAAAACTCGCCAGATGATCTCTCACAGCTTCTCATCCCCACCCGAAACAGGTTTTGTTTCCTCCTATTTTCTTGTCGGATCGAATTGATGATTTCGGCGGTGTCTTAGTCAAACTAAGACACCGCCATGATTACGCATAGCTTGGCGTCAAGCTGGCGATGATGTACGTCATGCCTCCGCCGGCCAGTGGTACGTTTACGATCGAACCGCTGAATGCGACTAGCGATTGTCCTGAAGGCGCAGTGTAGGTGAACGGCGTCTTGGACGATGCATTGCTCATCGTGCCGAAAGGACCGAAGGTCTTTCCGCCGCGAGTCTTGATCGTGATCTGAAGCACGCAGTCCCAACCGAACCAAACGCCCGTGTACCCTGAGACTTCAACTATCGCGTCGCCGCTCGGGATCGCAACGGTGCTTGGATTGCCGCCGTTGCCGCCGTGCTGCAGCAGGATGTACTGGACAGTATTGCCCTCGAAAGCGCCGGTATTCGTGGCTTGGATGGCGTCCAGCACTTCGCCGGAACGGATGACCAGTTGCGAGATGAGCGGGTTGCCCGCGGCGCCGATGATTGGCGTATCGTCGAACGTTGTGCCCGGAATACCATAAACCAATTCGTAAAGGATCATCTGCTGTGCTTGCTCGAACTGGAAGTCACCGGAATTCAACCGCCATTGCGTGGTGATGCCGTACCCGCCACTGACCATGCCCTGGTATGCCCCCTGAGCATCCTGGTACGGGTTGGTGTCCCCGTTGCCGATGGACTCGAATTTCGCGCCATAAGCCAGTAGGCTTTGCGATATGTCGGCTTGGGTAAACTCACCGGGGTCCGTGAAGCCCGAATACAACTGCAGGTTGAGAAAATCAACCGTGTTGTTTACAAACGATCCCTGAAGATTTTGCGCGGTGGCAGGCGAAAGCGTGAGGTAGTAGATTTCCGGTTGTGCGTTGAAAGCGGTACGAAGCGCGGTCAGTACGAGGCTCACCTGGTCGGCCGGCGTCGAACCGCTGAATGGCGATTCCCAGTCGATGTCGAAACCGTTGAGGCCATAGTTCTTCAGGTAGGCCACCACATTGTTCGCATAAGAGGCCGCCTGTGCCGGCCACTGGCTTTGGTCGCCGGAAAAAATCTGAGTAAACTCATCCGCGGCATAGCCCAGCGTGATCAAGACCTTGATGTTCGGATTCGCCTTGCGGGCATCCTGGATTATCCAGTTCATATAATCCTGGTTCGTGTAGCCGTCAGGATGCGTTGCCGCTGTAAGCTGGATCGTGTACGTAGAGCCGTCACCCGTGGGCACCGTGGCGCCGCTGGTGGGCAGGGTGTCGGCAAAACAGATGTTCACCATATCGAGATAGTTGTAGACGCCATACGTGATCAGCGACTGGTAGCTGCTGTTGGGCGATTGGTAGCTGGTTCCCGACGGATCATCTTCACTGGGTAGAATCCATGCATTGACGCTTTTGCTTGGTGTGCTCATGGCTGCCTCCTTGTTTTTGAAGTCGTGAGTCTGTCTGAATCAACTCGCTGCTGAGGTTTAAGTCACCAGAACGAACGTGGACGTAAAAAGGTAGACCTGAACGAGTAAGACTGTCAAGGAAGACATGTGTATTGAACTACTAAGCTCGAATACGAACATCGAGATCAAAGAAAATCAAATCACTCCTCAAGTCGCGCGGCGAGTTCTTCAACCGTAGTCGCCGGCTCAAGGCACGTGTAGTTGCGGCAGACATACGCGGTAGCCTTACCCTCGATCGCCGATCTTCCCATCAGCAGCTTGATTTCGGACGCCGCAGCCTCGTCGCCTGGCTCGCTAGCCGCGACGACTTTGTTGGGCAGATACCTCGAGTAGAGCTCTTCGCCAAACGATCTGACCTCGTGCGAATCGAGCTTGCCGACAATGGCGATCTCTTTCGGTTCCGACAGGTAGAAATCCAGCCCGCTGAGCATGTAGCCGAACGCGCTCGGGTAGCGAACCATAGCCGGACGCAGCGCGCGCAGGATCGCCACCGCGCAGCGCGAATACTCCGGCTCCTGAGACAGCAGGCCGAGCTTCAGCAGCGTCATCGCCGCTACCGAATTCCCCGAGGGCGTCGCGTTGTCAAAGTAGTCTTTCGTCCGCGTGATCAATTCTTCGTGGTCCGATGACGTGAAGTAGAAACCGCCGTCTTGCTCATCCCAGAACTGAGCTATCATAGTGTCCGCCAATTCGCGGGCTTGGGTGAAGAACTTCAAGTCGAACGTCGCTTCGTAGACCGCAAGCAAACCCTCTATCACGTACGCGTAGTCCTCGAGGTAGCCGTTCAGTTTCGCCTGACCAGACTTGTAAGTGCGCAGCAGCCGCCCGTCTTTCATCAACTGCGTAGTGAGGAACTCGGCGTTGCGGATCGCGACCTCTCGATAGTCATCGCGCCGAAGGATGTTCGCCGCTTCAGCGAAGGCCGTCAGCATAAGGCCGTTCCAAGCGGCAAGCGTCTTGTCATCACGCCCCGGCCTCACGCGCTGTTCGCGCGCATTGAAGAGCTTTCGCTTGCACGCGTTGATTATCCTGCTGAGATCCTCGATGCTTTTGCCTTTTTCAGCGGCGTACTCTTCGAGGGAACGAGGCGTGTTGAGAATAGACGTGCCGTGCTCGAAGTTACCCTCCTCGGTCACGTCGAAGAATTCGCAGAAGACCTCTCCGTCGTCTTCGCCGAGAAGGCTCAGCACTTCACGCATGGTCCAAACGTAGAACTTTCCTTCTTCGCCTTCGCTGTCCGCGTCTTCCGACGAATAGAACCCGCCGCTGCGATCGGTCATATCCCGAATGATGTATTCGAGCGTCTCTTCCGCGATTCGCCGGTAAAGCGGGTTCTTCGTTTGCTGATACGCGTACAAGTAGATTCGCGTCAGCAGCGCGTTGTCATAGAGCATCTTTTCAAAGTGAGGCACCAGCCATCTGGCGTCGACTGAGTAACGCGCGAAGGCGCCCCCGAGCTGATCGTACATCCCGCCGCCGGCCATCTTCTGAAGCGTAGTCTCGATTATTTTCAACGCCTCCGGCGATTTTGTCCGCTTGTGATGCCGCATCAAAAACATCAACGACATCGAGGGAGGAAACTTGGGCGCTCCGCCAAAGCCGCCGTGCTTTTGATCGAAGCTCCCACTCAGGGCGGAGAACGCCGAGTTCAAGACTTCGGTCGTCAGCATTTCGTTGGACGCGATGAATCGATCGCTCTTCTTCAGCTCGATCGTGATTGCATCTGCGCTTGCGAGTATCTCCGATCTGCGATTCTTGTAAGAGTCGGCGATCGCGGTCAGCACTCGCGGAAAGCCGGCCATACCTCGGCGGTCTTCCGGTGGATAATAGGTGCCCCCGTAGAACGGTTTCAGATCGGGCGTGAGAAACATCGTCATAGGCCAACCGCCGTGGCCGGTCATCATCTGAACAGCGTTCATGTAGATCGAATCGAGATCGGGCCGCTCTTCGCGATCGACTTTTATGCAGACGAAGTTCTCGTTCATGAGCCGTGCGATTTCCTCGTTCTCGAACGACTCGTGCTCCATCACGTGGCACCAGTGACAAGCGGAGTAGCCGATTGAAAGAAGAATTGGCTTGCCTTCTGAGCGCGAGCGTTCTAGAGCTTCAGGTCCCCACGGATACCAATCGACGGGATTGTGCGCGTGTTGAAGAAGGTACGGACTAGTCTCGTTGATTAGTTTGTTTGTGTGCTGTTCGCTGGCCATTGAGTGTCCTTCTTGCCTGATGGCGTCCACCGGAATCGAACTATACTGAGTGAAAAACTGTTTTACCAGCGGCGGAGCTTTCTCCGCGACGCTCGTTGAGGGCAAAGTCATTTCTCGTATAACGAATATGAGAACGAGGAATTCGGCACACCGGTTGGAGCCAGTCGTTTGGTGACGACGAGCGTTGTTCTGGTCGCGTCGTGCTCGTACCTCTCAGACACAAGCCGTGACAGCCATCACGTGACCCTGTGACGGCGAGCACAGCTTGTCTGAGAGTTTTCCCCTAAGATTCTGCCCGGAGACCTGAGCAAGTTCTGTCCCATTCTGACAGTGATTAAGCCCATACCCGCTATTCTGCGGACATAAATGGGCAAGTTCTTCCACCTGAGGTTCATTGTGAACCTCCGCAAACCGGTTCTTAGGGAAGGGAGTTTGGCAATGGTAATCGTGAAACGACTTGTTCTTGCTTTGGCAATGGTCTCGATGATCGGGTTATTCGGCGGCGCTCGGGCACAGTCCGCAATAGGCCACACGGATAAATTGGTCGGAATCGAGGTTTCGCCAGGCATCGTTGACGCCGACCAGAACATTCGGTTTGGCGTTGCCTTCGTTGGACAGGCGAGCGGTGCGCTGCCGGGGTTGTTCGCTGCGTCTGCAAACTACAGCCCCGCAGCTCCCGGGCCGGGCGTCACCAACTCCGTCATCGGCGGATTCTGGGCAATTACGGTGATACGAAATGGACGGTTGGCGGGGACACTGTATGGGCACATCACCGGCGGCGCCGCCGTTTGGAATAGTACAGGGACAATGGCTACAGTGATCATCGAGCTGAACATCACCGGAGGCACAAAGACTTTCTTGGGCGTGACCGGTGGCGGCACGTTCAATGGGATATTGGATCATACGCCTCTGTTGAGAAGACGTCCCCCAACGATCACAGGCAACCTCAACCTGACTTTCTAAGTCCTTCAACCGCTCTTCTCCGAGGCTCGCTGCCGCAGTGAGCGGGGCGTGGAACAGAAACGCAGCAATCAGACGTCCTCCCGGGTCCAACGATTGTCGAACGATCACCGATACGGGCTCGAGCGGGCTGACCCCGGGGTGCGGAAGGCCGTCGGTGGGGACGGCCTTTCACTCTGGCCTGCTGAGAGAGTTTTTGGCTAGAGAAGCTGAGAATGGTATCGTCTCTGATGCTCATACGCTTGCGTCTAGGACTCGGATGAACTGCGCGCGAATTGTTATCGGTTCATGGGTTTGAACGTCCAGATCCCACTTTTGTTTCGGCAGTTCTCACTTCGTTACCGGATCACGGAGGCGCTGAAAGAACCACCAATGATGGCCGTCGAGGTCCTCGGCTTCATAGCCCCGATCACTCCAATACTCCTCGCCGTGGTCGCTTGTTGCCGGTTCCGAAAGGATCTTTGCGCCGGCGTCCCGCGCTCGTTTGAAGTGCGCCTCCACGTCGTCGACGTAGACCATCATACTTTGAGTGTTTGCTCCGCCAATCGCCCGCGGACTCTGGCGATG
>JBGQGO010000195.1:0-9338 GCA_041497455.1 Blastocatellia bacterium
CCCTTCGCAAATACCGATCGCGCCTGACTAACCCTTCAACAGCACTGTCAGGAACGTGAACAACACGAGCGTTTCGATCAGCGCCAGGCCGAGCAGCAGCATCGTGAATATGCGGCCCCCCGCGCCGGGATTGCGCGCCGTGCCTTCGCAAGCCGCAGCAATCGCGCGGCCGTCGCCGAGGGCGCCGCCCAATGCGGCGATGCCTACGGCAAACGAACCAAGCGCCGGGAAGAACCACGAGTTCCCGGTAGCGTGGTCGGCAGCTCCCGTCGCTCCCGGAGCCTGCGCCATTGCCGTGCCGACTACAAGCAACATCATTAGCGCCGAAATCACGAACAGTCTAATCTTGATCATCATCTTCCTCCTGAGGCCCCAAGGACCTCGACGCCGATTCACCTTCATCGGCGGCTTCGAGCTTCGTTTCGGGTTATTGAAGCTCAGTTGTCAAAGAAAGAAGGCGTGACGGTTCCAGGTCGGAATAATTTCCACGGGCCCGGTATTCGGTTGCCATCCCCCTAATTGCGGCAACGCTCCGGCAGCGCGTGCGATCAACTTCTATGAAAGAGCCTGACCATCGCCTCCCCGGTTAATGGTACTTATGAAGCCTCTACGATTTTCTATTTGTGATTTTTTATTTGCGATTTGCGATTTTGGATTGAAGGGTTTTGTAACCTATCCCAAATCACAAATCGCAAATAAAAAATCACAAATAAGAAATCGGTCAGTGCGCCTCGGCCAACTCTTCGTGAGCGTGACCGTGGTCTTCGCTATCGTGCTCTTCGTGCGGCACGGTCTCAGACAGATAGACCATCGAGAGCATTATGAATATGAAGGTCTGAATGAACGCGACAAAAACTCCCAGCACGATCGTGAAGATCGGCAGAATCGGCGCCACAAGCTGATACAGGAACGCGTGACCGATCTGCGCGTCGGCGTACATATTCACAAACAAGCGCAGTGACAGGGTCACCGGCCGGACGCTGTTGGATATGATCTCTACGACAAAGATCAGCCACCCAATCGCTATGAGCATCACGCCCGAGAGCCCGCCCGTGAAGTGCTTCAGGTATCTGATTCCCTGTTGCCTGAAGCCGCTGCCGATGAAGTACAGAAACGACGTCAGCCCGAGCGCGCCGGTCACGTTGATGCTTTCGGTGGGCGCGCCGAGGCCCGGTATCTGCCCCATCAAATTGCCGATCAAGATGAACACCGCGAACGAGCCGATCACCGGAACATACCGGCGGCCGTACGGTCCGATCACTTGATCCAGCAAACCGCGAATCTGCTCGACGATGATCTCGAGCAGTTGTTGTCCCTTCGACGGGCGATCGACCGACAGCCGTCCGCGAAGCAGAAGAACGCCGGCTATGCAGATGATCATCAACGCGATCGCCCACACAATATGCTCAGGTATGACCAACTGGCCTGGCGCGGGCTCGTGCCAGTGGGCGCCGAACAACCGGTAGATCGAGGGCATAATGGCACGCTCGATGTTGAGAACGATCGGGCCGAAGATGTGATTGGCCTGCTCGACAAGCCACGGTTCCGCGGCGTGCTCCTTTGCCGCTCCCGCGTGCTCGGCGGCCGTGGCAGCAGCCTCGTGTCCCTCTTGCAGTAACGCTAGAATCGGCGCCAGCATCAGTTATCGTTCTCCCTTGCCGTCAGGCTCTTGTACGCGACGTAAGCGGCCTCAATCATCACCGCTACAGCGGGCGCGAACAACCCCGCAAGTATCGCCACCGCGTCAAAGTACCCCGTTTTGTTGGCGGCCCAGGCTACGGCTGCTATCACCAGCCACCGAACGACGAACTTGATCATCGTTCCCGGCGGCGTCTTTTGACTGCCGGTGGCCAGCACCGCTCGCAGCGATGAGTGCAGCCACTTGTAGTTTAGCAAGGCAAGCCCGCCGCCCAAAACGAGCCCCAGCATGAACTTCAAATCGGCCGTTAATGCCGCGATTACCACGGCTATGGCGACGACCGCGAAGATGTTGCGCCACACGCGGCGCTCGACGGCCTCGGGAGCCGTAAGCGCCAGCGATTCATCATCGTTTGAAGGCGAGTTGTCAGAAGCCAAGCTGTTATAGGCCGCCTTTTACCGCCCATCGTGAAGCCGCAGATTCTAGCAATGCGGTCGCGCGGTTGTCCAGTATCTAGGGCTTGGCGTTTTCTTTCGGCTTGGTTAAATCATACTTGCTATCGATCTGATACTTCTTGTATTCGCTGTAGCGCCTTTCGACGCTATGATTGAGCTTCGCCAGCAACAACACCCTGGCCGAGATGTTCGCCTCCATCGAAGAGGGCATCCAGACTTCATCGTCGATTTTTTCCTGGTCGTAGCTGAACGCCGTCGAAGCCCCAATCGAAGCGAGCACCCCGCCGCCGAGCTTGAACGAATCCGTCAGCCGAGCTTCCAGCCGCGCGACTTGCTTGGCCGTTTCGTCGACCCAGATCGTGCCCGCCAGCTTGTTGACGATATCTTCGGCGCGGGTCTTCGGCTTGAATCCCTTGCGCGGCTCGAAGTCGAACGCGATCACCTCGTGACCGCGAAACATCTCGCGTCGAACCGAAGTGATCTCGCTAATGCGCAGGAAGTCTTTGATCTCGACGTCGCCGTCGTCCTTTTTCTCCTTCTCGCCTTTGGCGCGAGATCGTTCTTCTTTCTGCTCCTTCTTTTCGCGCCGCTTGATGATGTCCTCGACTGCATTCTGCACGCGTTTATCTTCCTTTTCGCGCTCGGATGCCGACAGCTCCTTGCCGTTGACGCTGATAAGCCTCCTGACAAACTTTTCACCGATCGGAGTGACTTCGAAAGTGCGCGTCTCCGTCTCTTTGATCCGCCCATCGCCGTCGTGCTTGCGGTCGATTTGATCCAGCCGGCACGTGTAGCGCTCGCGCATCTCGTCGACCTTATCCTGATTCTCGGTGACGGCTTTCATGAGAGGCTCGAGTTCAGGCAAGGGACGCGAGCCCTCGATCCGCGGATAGCGGAAGGCGGCCAGCTCGACTACGCGGCTGTGCTCTACTCGCTCGATAGTCACCAACAACTCGCTGGCGCCTTTCTTGATCTTGAGTGAGAACGGTTCCATCACGCCGTCGACCGCTCGATAGTCGCCGTAGAATGTTTCTTCGACGCCGTCGGCAGTCTCTCGCTCGCGCTTCAAAGGCAGATTGGTCGAAGCATCGAAGAAGAGTTTCACGCGAACGCCGTCCTTGATGAATTCGATGGCGTTGGCTTCGCGCCCGTCGATAGTCGTCTTGCCGGCGAGCTGTGGAACTATGCGATTACGCTGCAGGTCATTGAGTCGGCTGTTTGAAAGCAAGGATTCGAGGCGCAGGCGTTTCGCTTCATCGCCCAACAGCGTGCGCAGCCCGCGCGCATCAAGCCGCCATGCGGACTTGCCGTTGTAGCATTCGCTCACCTTCGATCCGCCGAGTTCCAGATCCAATCTAAGGTTGTTTGGAGCCGAGGTCTGATAGCTGAAGCGGCCGGCAGTCCCATCGCCGCCCTTCACGCTTCCGGTCATCGTGGTGCTTTTCACGCGCGCGGCGGACTTGCCGCCGGATGCCTTCTTGAAGCGGTCAACGATTTTGCTTGCAGACTGGTCGGCAGCACCTGACTCACAAACAAGCGCTGCGAGAATCAACAACAGGAAGAGGAGTCTTTTCATCTGAACCTCTGCGACGAGACTGTAGAAGCAGTACACCCCCGAACCGCTTCCTTGATGAGAACGAAACAACACCGCGTTGCCTGCGAGGGAATTTAACCACAAAGGCACGAAGACACTAAGGGCTCTTTTGCTTTGTGGCTTGGTGCCTTTGTGTTTATATTCTGACTGCGATGGACGTCGAAGTCACTCGAACCTATCTTCAGCTCGCCAGCCCCGAGGACCTCAATCCCGCTCGGGTAGATGATGCCCAAGTCCGAATTGATCGCGTGGCCGAGTGTCCCGCGTCGTTTTATCGCTATCTCTACAGCGAGGTCGGCCGGTTCTATCACTGGACCGATCGGCTCCCCTGGACAGACGACGAGATTCGCTCTCATCTCGCGCGTCCCGAGATAACACTTTGGGTGATGTACGGCGAAGGCGCGCCGGCGGGATACTTCGAGCTCGAGCGTCACCCGGACGGTTCAATCGAGATCGCCTACTTCGGCTTGATGCAAGAGTTCCTCGGGCGAGGCTTAGGCAAACATCTTCTGACCGTCGCTGCGGAGCAAGCCTGGAGCGACGGAGCTAATCGAGTTTGGCTGCACACGTGCACGCTCGACGACGCGGCCGCGATGCCTAACTACTTGAAGCGCGGCTTCAAGCCGTTCAAGCAGAAAAAGTATTTTGCGACTGTTTCACTCGAAGAAGAGCGCCAAGGCAAGTGGCGCAATGCGGAATGATTGCTCCGCTGAAGCGAGGATCTAGTTTGTCGGGATCCAAACATAGTTTCCGGTTCTGTCGATATACCCTTTCTTGCCGTCAACAATCCCCCCAATCAAGACCCAAGCTAATCCGCTAGAGAAGCGTAGCGCTTCGTCGAACTGAGGCTTGATGACTACCTTCCCATTCTTATCTATATAGCCGTATTCCCGTCTACCAACACGATCGCGAGTCCCTCGGAGAATTCTTCGGCGCGGCTGAATCCTGGAAGGATTACTGCGTCTCCCTTTTTGTTTATATACCCCCGCTTTCCTTGGATCTTCACGACGGCCAGTCCCTCAGAAAACTGTCCAGCCCAGTCGAATTGCGGTTTGATGACTATGCTTCCGGTCTTTTCTATCGATATAGCCATACTTGCGATTGTGCCGGACCGGAAACAGCTTCTGTGGTTCGCTTCCCGCGCTCGTCCTGAACGGTATCGCCAAACCAGCGACGAGGACAACGCACGCGGCCAGCCTTGGAAACGTCATCACAATCTACCTATTCATCTTCGGAACAATGTCGCGGCCGTAAGCTTCAACCGTCTGCTCTTCGTCGCCGCTCATCAGATAGATGTTGAACTGCGTTACGCCAATGCTCTCAAGCTCTTTCAACTTTCGCACGTGTTCTTCGGCCGGCCCGACGATGCAGAAGCGATCGACTATCTCATCAGTCACGAACTCTGCATTCGAGCTTCCCACTTCGGCGTGATGAAGATAGTTGTATCCTTTGCGGTCTCGGATGTACGAAGTTAACTCCTCGGGCAATTCCTCGGGTTTGTAGCGCGAGACCAAATCGACAACGTGATTCGAAACCAGCGCGGGGAACCAGCGCACTTGATCGCGAGCCTTCGCGCGATCGTCCGACACCCAAACTGGAGCTGCGCTCATCACCCGAATCTTCGAGAAGTCGCGGCCGGCTTCTTCGGCTCCTTCGCGCACGAAGCCGAGACACCACTTGATCAAGGCCGGATCGGCGAATTGAAGGATCACGCCGTCGCCGATTCGTCCGGCGCAACGCAACGCCTTCGGCCCGTAGCCCGCTATCCACGCGGGCGGCACGCCCGAATCCGCCCAGGGCATCTGAATGTCGCGGCCTTCGTATTCGATCTGCTTGCCCGAGCACAGATCACGGATGACGCTGACGGTTTCTTCCAATCGCTCGAGCGTCGTCGGCTTTTTGCCCATCACTCGCCGCGAGCTGTCGCCACGGCCGATGCCGAGGTCCATCCGCCCACCTGAAATTCGATTGAGCGTCGCCAGAAGACTCGCCGTCACGGTTGCGTCCCGCACTGCGGGATTTGTCACACAGGTGCCCAGTCGCATCCGCTCGGTGTTGACTGCCAGCAGAGTCATAAGCGGATACGCGTCTTGCCACAACACGTGCGAATCGAATATCCAACCGTACCCGAAGCCGGCGGCTTCGGCTTGTTTAGCTAGCGCAATCATGCGCTGGTGAGGCATGTCAGGTTTGAATGTGATTCCGAATTCGAGCATGCATTCTCCTCGATCCAATCAGTCAGTCAGAATAGACCACGGATCACACGGATTAGACGGATCAGCGCGGATCTGATCCGTGAAGATCGGTCAGACCCGCCTCATCCGTGGTCTATTCCTTTACAAGGGCATCGTAAGTCTCGGGACGGCGGTCGCGGAAGAACTGCCAGACGTTGCGCACCTCGCGAATCTCATCAAGGTCCAGGTCCGCGACTACAAGCTCGTCCGAATCACGCGACGCCTGCGCGATGATCTTGCCGCGGGGGTTGCAGAAGTAGCTCTTGCCGTAGAACTCGCCAATGTCCCAGGGCTGCTCGTGCCCCACGCGATTGATCGCGCCGATGAAATAGCCGTTCGCCACCGCGTGCGCCGGCTGCTCGAGCTCCCACAGATACTCCGACAGTCCGGCTACTGTCGCCGAAGGGTTGAAGACTATCTCCGCGCCGTTCAGCCCGAGCGCCCGCGCGCCTTCGGGGAAGTGCCGATCGTAGCAAATGTAGACGCCAACGCGGGCGAACGCGGTCTCGAATGTCGGATAGCCGAGATTCCCAGGTTTGAAGTAGTATTTCTCCCAGAAGCCGGGCTTGGTGTGCGGGATGTGATTCTTGCGATATTTGCCCAGATACTTGCCGCCGGCGTCAATCACCGCGGCGGTGTTGTAGTAGACTCCGGTGATCTCTTCTTCATAGATCGGCACGATCACAACCATGCCGTGCTTCCTGGCCACTTCCTGCATTAGCTTGACGGTCGGCCCGCCGGGAATCTTCTCGACTGCTTCGTACCAACGAGGCTCCTGCTCGGCGCAGAAGTAGGGCGTAGTGAAGACCTCTTGCATGCAGACGATCTGTACGCCGCGCATCGCGGCTTCGTCGATGAACCGGAGATTCTTCTCGATGTTTGCCTGCTTGATCTTCTCGATTGGCTCATCGACCGGGCAGGCGTTGGATGCTTGTATCAATCCGCACTTAACGATCCTTGGCATAGTAGACTCCGTGGTCCGTAGTCAGTAGTCCGTAGTCCGTAGCCAAGAGACTCCTGCTATAGCTACGGACCACGGACTACGGACCACGGACTAGTTCAGAATTTCACTTCCACATCGGTCCAGGTAGTTTGCGGCAAGCCGCCTTCCAACGCCGGATCGTATCTGTATTGTAGGGCCGTCTCGACTGCCCGCCGGTCAAGGCCATAACCCAGCCGCCGCGTCACGTAAGCCCGCACTGCCTTTCCGTCCGCGCCTACGAGAACCCGCAGCTTCACCGAACCACCCGCTTTCGCTTTCAGTGCGACGTCGGTTATCGCAGGCCGAACGGACTTATGAATCCCCAGCGGACGAGAAGGCGGCGGCGTGTAGCGATTGTCTCTGACGACGCCGGTGGCCCGCCGTGGCCTGCTTGACCCGCTTTCCGTGGCCCTCGCGTGAGCCTCCGTCCTCAGGCTCTCGAGCGAGAACTGCACAGCTTGGCGAAAAGCCTCGCGCTGAGAGTTCTCAATGCGTAGCAAGTCCAGCGTCACCAGCGAGCCCTGCAAGTGTTCTTCGGCATCCGGCTCCCCTATCTGCCCGAGCGCCCACACCGCGTCGTAGCGCACGTCGAACGAGGGATCATCCAACGCCTCGATCAGCTCGTCAACGGCCCCCTCGTCTCGCATCAGCCCGAGCGCGAAGATTGCTGACGCGCGCACTTCGGCATCTTTATCACCAGTTGCGAAGGATAGCGCCTCCGTGGCTTTGCGATCGGCGATCATCCCGAGCGCGAAGGCGGTCGACGCGCGCACCGTAGGCTCGGGATCGGCTAGAAGCGGAATCAACAAGCCCGTCGCCGCTGGATCCGAAATCTGCCCGAGCGCAAACGCGGCAGCTTCTCGCACCGAAGCTTCCCTGTCGGATAACGCTTCCACGAGAGCCCGCAACGCGCCTCGTGCGCGCAGCACGCCAAGCTGATTGGCCGCGTCGCGACGGTCGCCCTTGTCCTTGCTCCTCAAATCGGTGAGCAACCGAACCGGGGCCGCTCTCGGTCTCTCCTGGGCGTGCGCAGAGAGCGCGATCAACGCCGCGCAGATGATTACAGAGATTCGAAGTCCAGGTGATGTCACGATCGATAACTCAAAGCAAGGTGTGAGGCGAAACCCATCGTATCAGAGACTGTGTAAAACCCCAACCGGGGAGAAGCTGTGAAAAAATCAGAATCCGTCACCGTAACTTGTTGAATCCGCATGCGAGAATTTGCCGAATTCTGAATTACTTCACATCTTCGGGAGGTTGGGGATGCTTCCGTCCAGCCTACAAGGGAGGCAGCCGCGATCTCGCAAATCCCCCAACCGGGAGGTTGGGGATGTTTCACTCTTGCCTACAGCACGGCAGCCGGCGCGTCTCCCGCAATCCCCCAACCGGGAGGTTGGGATTCCCAGGCGTAAACGCCTGGGCTAGGGAAAAGAGTCTTAGGTTTGCTTGGGAACGTCGTCAGCCTGGATTGCTGTGCGGCCTCTCAAGGTTTCACCACCGAGAAGTCTATCAAGTGACGCGCTTGATCGACTCGATTGACTGATACCCGGACGCGATCGCCGAGTCGAAACTCGCGGCGCGTTCGTTGGCCCACAAGCCGGTGCTTACGTTCTTGATACTCGTACACATCGTCGATAAGAGCCGAGATATGGACCAGCCCTTCGATGAAGAACTCATCCAGCTCGACGTAGAACCCGTACTCCTTGACCCCGGTGACGACGCCGTCGAACTCATCGCCGACGCGATCAACCATGAATGCAGCCTTGCGCCAGTCCATCAGTTCGCGCTCGGCATCGGCGGCAGCGCGTTCCCGCTCGCTCGAATGATCGCCGATCACTTCAAGCCCGGCGCGAATCTCAGTTTCGCGCTCTTCATCAAGCACCGGCCACGACACACGCTTCACTGCATGCTTAGCTCCCAAATCGACATCGCTCCAGCCGTCGCCCTCCCGGCCTCGCTCGATGACTTCGCGAAGTATGCGATGGACGATCAGGTCCGGATAGCGCCTGATTGGCGACGTGAAGTGTGTGTAGGTCGTCATCGCCAGCCCGAAGTGCCCCGCGTTCTGCGGCGTGTAACGCGCGCGCTGCATCGAGCGCAGCATCAAGTACGAAAGCATACGCTCTTCGGGCGCAGCCTGAATCTCGCGCGCAAGCTGCTGAAAGCCGCGCTGGGGAATCGGGCCGTGCATCGAGAACTTGTGCCCGAACGACGCGGCGATCTCGGCGAACTCTTCGATCTTTTCCGGGTTGGGCTCTTCGTGAATGCGGTAGAGCAACGGAACGGTCAATGATTCAAGGTGACGTGCGACCGTTTCGTTCGCCAACAACATGTGCTCTTCGATCAAGCGATGAGCGATGTTGCGCTCCGACCGCGCGATGCCGCCGATCTGACCTTCATCGTTGAACCACAATTCAGCCTCGGGCAAATCGAA
>JBGQGO010000196.1:0-9325 GCA_041497455.1 Blastocatellia bacterium
ATTGGCGTTCTTGTTAGCGCCCGAATCGCCGGGCGCTTCTTCCGTGGCCAGCCTCAAGGTCATCCCGCACTTCGGGCACGTGCCGGGCTTGTTGGACTTCACCTCCGGGTCCATCACACAGTAGTACCTTCGAGCGTCTTTCTTCGCCTCTTGACGTTGAGCCGAAGCAGCGTTCCTGCCGCCGAGTCCAACTGACGCAGACCCGATGACGAGCATGCCGATAACCGCGAGAATAGTGATAATCCTGGGCTTCATATCCTTGATTACTCCTCGCAGAGCGTCTGTAGTCCGGCCTTCAACGGAGGGAGCAGGACCTATTTTCTATTTTCTATTTTTTATTTTTTATTTTCTATTTGCCATTGACTGATTCTCTTCAATAGCAAATAGAAAATCGAAAATAGAAAATGAGTCATATCCCATTGCCCTGTTTCTTAGCCACCGCCTTCAAAGCCTCTTCGATAGCCGCTTTGAACGATTCATATGTTCTATCTGAAACGCGGCGCCCGTTGATGAAGACTGCGGGCGTGCCGTTGACGCCTACTCGCATCCCGTCCTGCATATCGCGCTGCACCTTATTGGCATGTTTGCTGCTATCCAGCTCGGCGTCGAACTTTTTGCGATCCAGCCCAACCTTGCTTGCGTACTCTTTCAGCTTCTCGGGTCCCAGCTCCTTTTGGTTCGCAAACAACACCGCTGTGTATTCCCAGTACTTGCCTTGCTCACGCGCCGCTTCAGCCGCTTCGGCTGCCTTGAATGCATTCTTGTGCTGCGCCAGAGGGTAGTCCCTGACGACCAGCCGCACCTTATCCGAGTATTCCTGAGCCACCTTCTCGAGCATCGGCTGAGACTGCTGGCAGGTTGAACATTCAAAGTCCGTGAACTCGACTATGGTAACCGGCGCATCCGCGCTTCCTTTTGATGGTTGATCGTCTGTCGCTATCTGAAAAGCCGGAGACACAGGCTCCTTCAGACTCATTTCGACCTTCGCGCCTTTCTTCATTTCTTCGACAAATGCAAGCTCGGCTCTGTGCTGTTCTCTCTTTTGCAGGTAATCGATGAGCCGGTCTTTTAGCACGTCGAAGTCACCATCGATTCTGTCTTTGTTCTCTGCGTAGAACTTCCTGGCGTCGTCCTCGCTCACCTTCTTGACCTTCGGCGTCAGTTCCGCTTCCACGACCGCCCGCGCCGTGATCTTCCTCTTCTGCGCCTCTTGCTCCAGCAGTACGTCGTTGATCCTGAGCTCCAATTCGTCTTTCCTTAGCTCGTACAGCTTCCGTTGCACGTCGTAGATCAGCGGCTGCAACGCGTCCTCGATATCTCCCGAAGTAATCTTTGCCCCGTTCAGTAACGCGAATACCCTCGCGCGATCCTCTTGCCTTGCAGGCGCCGTCACCTTCTCGTCCAGCACTTTGACGTCGGCCCCCGCCCTGAGCTTCTCGGCAAACTTCTTCGCCGCTTCTTCCTGGCGCTGGGCTTTCAGGTAATCTACTATCTGCGCCTTGTAGTCCTTGAACTCGCCCGGTATCCGCTCCCTGTTCTGATCGTAAAAAGCCTGGGCTTCCGCCTCGGTTGGTTCTTTCGCCTTTGCTACGATCTCTTGCTCGACCAGCTTTGTAGATGTCGTGCCTAGCCTCCTGGCTTCCGCTTCAAGCAGCCTCGAGTTGATCTGCAAATTCAGCTCTCTGCGGCGCGCCTCGATCACTTGATTCCGCAAGGCCGCGATTTGATCTTTGATCGTTTCGTCCAGATCCTTGATCGTGATCTTCACCGCATTGACCACGCCTGCCGCATCGGTTGGCGTGTTGTTGGCCTCGCACCCGCAGTCCTCCCGTTTCGTGTCGCTGGTCTTCGCGGGGGGCTGTGCCGAGGCTTGCTTCGCGTTCTCAGCCGGTCCCTGGCCGCTCTTGGTTGTTCCCGACTGTGCCTTCGTTGCAGAAACGCTGATCATCAGTGCGATGAAAACGGCAAACATTCGCGATTTCATGATCTCCTCCTTTGGAATAAGTCCGTAGTCCGTAGTCCGTAGTCCGTAGTCCGTAGTCCGTAGTCCGTGGTCCGTAGTTCAGTTCTCGCTACGGACTACTGACTACGGACTACGGACTACGGACTACTCAGGGGTAATCCATCCGCTTACCGGAATGAATTCTTTTTTCTCCGGATCAATACTCACGATGTATGCTCCGAGCGCTCCGATTCGGCGATTCGGGCCATAGGTAATTCGCGGACTCAATCCGGTGTCGAATTCGTAAAACCCCTCAAGAGTCTTGATCAGCTTTTCGCGGCTCAACTCCTTACCCGAAAGCTTGAGCCCCTCGACCAGAATCTTTGCCGCACAGAAAGCTGAGAACTGCGCGCCCAGTTGGCGTTGTGAGAGCTTGTGCTTTTCGGCAAGCGCGCGGTACTCCAGAAAGCCCTCGCGAGTCTCATCGGAGGGCAGAGTTGGAAACGACAAGAAAACCTTTCCCTTGAAGATCGGCGGCGCATCCAGGATCTCTCTGCCTGCCACCGCGCCGGGGATTAAGAAATAAGGCGCCCACTTAGCCTTCTCGGCTTCCTTCAACAGCGCCGCTTCTTCGGCTCCGTATCGCAGAAAAAAGACGGCGTCCGTTCCCGCCTCGCTCATGCTCTTGACTAGCGCCACCGGGTCAAAACTTTTGCTTGAGTAGTTGATCTCAGTCACCGAGTGGTATTGACGTTTCTTGCACTGCTCCTCAATAGCGTCTCTCACGCCGGGAGGGCTTCCGCTATCGGGATACAAGATCACAAACCGGGGGTCCTGCTTTTGAACCTTCTCGCCAGCGAAGTTGACCAGGGCGTGAGATTGCTCCTTCAAACCGGAGAACAAGTAGAAAATGTGGCGGTTCAAAGGGAAGCCGGCCTCAGGATAGAGCGTAGAAGGACCTACCAGCGGCACCTCCCTCTCTTCGATTACCGAGATGATCTCCTTATCCGCCCCAGCGATAAAGGCGCCCGCCATGGCGAACGGCTGCTCCTTGTCTATGAAGCGTTCGGTATTCGCCTTTGCGGCTGTTGAGTCACTTGTGGATTCGCCGGCGCGAAACTCGATCTTTCGGTTATAGATTCCGCCTTTGTCGTTGACCTCCGCGAAATAGGCTTCCAGAGCCGCTTTCATGGCTTGTCCTACTTCAGCCGCCTGGCCCTGTGCCGGCAATAGAGCGCCTACTTTGATGCTCGTCTCGGTTAGGCCGGGGTCTTGATCCTTTCCCAAACGCTTTACATAAGCGACGAGGTCCGCGATATCTTCGGGTGACATCCAGTACCTCGGCATGGTGTCGGGCAATCTATTACCTGCCGGGTCTAGACCTTTGGTAATCGCGAGTTCAACCGCGCGCTCCGTATAGGGCGGATGTTTTCGCCCGCTTGCGTGTGTGACCCCGTAGGACTTGGTGAGTGCGTGCCACGTGATGTCCGATGGGACAACGCCGCCTTCGGGGTTACCGCGGCCGTCAAACCCGTGACAGTTGGCGCAGAGCATCGCCGTGGCGGGGACCTCTGTTGAAGCATCGCCGAGGTAGCAGGTTATCTCTTTACCCGAAGGACTGGTTCCCAACAAGTAGATGAGCTTGCCGCGCTTCTCGCTGGCGGTCAGTTGCCCGTTGGCGGGTCCATCCGCGGAGACGCCGCCAAGGAGCAAAGTCATCAGCACACAGCCAACCGCGAACGCCAGACGCTTGATATTCATGGTAGCCGCCCTCATTTCACTTCTTCCGGCTTGTCCTCGAGCACGCTCTCCACGATCTTGATCAAGTCTTCGGCCTTGGCCAGGCCCATCGCTTTCTTCCAAAGCCCGGTTTGCAGGTTCCCGATGATGATGATCGTCGAGTGATCGTCTTTGTCTTCGACGAACATGCCGACCTTGCGCAAGACGCCTTCGGCGTTCGCCTTTTTGCCGGTGAGGAAATACCAACCGGGTCGCGCCTTGTACTTCTGCGCATAGTCTTTAAGCCGCGTCGGCGTGTCCACCTGGGCGTCAACGCTGATCGAGATGATGTAAACATCTTTGCCGAGCCGGTCGCCCAGCCAGGTTTGAATTGCCTGGAGACTCTTGCTCATCGGAGGACACACGCTTGTACAGGTCGTAAAGAAGGTGTTGATGATAACCACCTTGTCCTTGAGCAAGTCGGTGTAGAACCGCATGGGCTGACCGTCCTGATTAATCAGCACGGTATCGGTGAAGTAACTGCGCGCGAGGGAGTCTCTTTTTTCCAGATCGTCGCTATTCGATTGCGCGGCGGCCTGCGTGGCGCAGAGCAAGATCGCAAGACCAACCATCGGCGCAACGCGTGTGATTTTCATTTTTGACACCTCTCGGGAATATGACCTATTTGACCTATTAACCGGCTATCTCGGAGTTACCGCTCCTTCGTCTTTCGCCTCCAGAACAATATAAGGCAATTGGTTCTGTTTCACGTTTAGCGAGGGGCAACTGACAAAGACGTAGTAGACTCCGGGCTGCGGCGGCGTGAAAGACACTTCGTACTTGCCGTCGGCGGCTCCCTTGGCCCACAGCCGGTTCTGCCAGATGCCGGGCGCCAGAAACACAAGGACACCGACATCTTTCAGTCCCGGCCTGGGTTGGTTCGTCTTCGTGTCCATGACTTTGAATTGCAGCTTAAACTCCTCTCCTGTGCGGATCTTTGTATCCTGAATCAGCATCTGCACAAAAATCGGCACCCGGTCGTCATTCCTTCGAAGGTCAGGATTCGGCTTAACAGACATGTCGAAGCAGTGAGCGATGCGAGGAGAATCCAATAGGACGGGAACGTCATATTCGCCGTTTGTGGTCAGGGTGACGGCAGTCGAATAAACGCCCGGCGCGGTTTCGCGCAAGCTCCGGTCCCACACCATAACGGCCCTGGGCTCGCGGCTGTAATTCTGAAAGCTGCCCATCGGCGCCGCCATGCCTTCCGTGTAGTAATAGATCATCTTGTCCGCCGGATTCGCCACCAGCACCGATCCCCCTTCGGGCGCCGGCGCTATGGAATCGGCCATCGCCTGGCTCGAGGATTTTTCAGGAGCTAGCTGGCCGCCCGGGAAATCAAGCACAGGGACCGTCCCGCTCTTGCCCACCGAATCGAGTTGAATCATCGAGACCTCCTCAGTTCCAAGCGAGCGAACATAAGCAAAGCTCTTGGTGAACGAAATCTTGTCGGGCGTCTTTCCTACTTCCAGCGTGTGCACGAACTGATTGCTGGACGAATCGAAGATGCGCACGGCATTCTTCTTACTGCTGGCCACAAATCCCCAGCGGTCACCCGGAGCAAAGCGAATCGCCTTCAAGCCGGGCTCCGCGGTCAGGCGCGTCAAGATTTCCTGATTCGGCCCGCCCACTACCGCAATCGAGCCATCCGCTTCATTAGCGACATAAATCGCTTTACTCAGGGTAGAGAACGCAATGGAGCCGGGCTGTTCACCGATCTTGATGTCTTTGACTTTTGCCAGCTTCTGAACGTCAATGACCGAGAGGGTTCCATCCTGCTTGTTGGTTACGAAGGCATATCGATCATCTGAGTTGAACGCAATCTCGTGATGTCCGGCTCCGGTCTGAATGTGGGCAACAACTCTAGGGACGGCCGGATCGATGACAGTGACCCCGCCCTGGCTATTGTCTGTAGAATCGTCGCCTATCCACAGGTATCTCTGATCCTGTTGGAAGACCACGCGGTTGGGCCTTTGTCCCGTATCAATGCTGGTGAGCACCTTCCAGGTGGTTGTGTCGACAACCGCGACCTGATTAGACGCGGGCATTGTGACGAACAACCGCCGCTTGTCGCTGCTCAACGTCCAGTCTTCTCCACGGCTCTTCAACATGACCAGCGTGAGCAGCTTGCTCGTGCCGTAGCCCATGATGGGATCTATGACCGAGATGCTCGCTTCCTGGTTGAGCGCCAAAATGTAATAGGTGTTCAGGTCGATGTCGGGA
The DNA here is from genome assembly GCA_041497455.1 of Blastocatellia bacterium. GTDB lineage: Bacteria > Acidobacteriota > Blastocatellia > UBA7656 > UBA7656 > Onstottus_A. The sequence goes on from JBGQGO010000196.1 coordinate 5,945, forward strand.
CGTGAGCTGAAACTCGCCTGGAGGAATGCCTGGATCTTTTGCCGGCAGTCCTTTCCGCCAGTGAGCTTTTCCGGATCTCGAAGATCAATCCAGGCCGCAGGATGCAGACCGGTCAAAGCAGCACCCGTTCGGTTATCGCTGATCTTGAAGCGCACCGTATAGTCTTCGCCTTCCAACAGGTCCGCCGATTTCACTGCTCTGGGAGAGACAGGATCAAGTGTGAATTCGATGGCGACCCCTTCTTGAACTGTCTTCTGCGGGCCTCGTTTGCTTTCGCTTGCCGCGGTTGGTTTTGCGTCCGTGCCTGCTTTGACGGCGGGCTGTTGTTTGGATTCCGGCGCGTCCTTCTTCTGCCCGGCGGCGCTCTTATCCGATGGTGCTTGAGTCGCGGGCGCTCGCGGTATGGCTGCACCGCCAATCAGCGCGAGCATCAGCAGCAACGCCAACGACGTACTGAAGCGGCCAACTTTTTGCACCATTCCTTGGATGCTAGTGTTTGTTCGGTGAGTCTCATAAGCTGGATTCATCGGTAGTCTCCCTTCAACCTTTCTTCAGACTCGCTTATCGAGTGATGCCTTTCAGATCTCTCACTGTGTTACAAAACGAGCGCACCGCGACCGCTCCATCATTGGCAAAATCGAGGATCGCGCGACGCAGTTCCGAGCAATCACTGAAGACAAAAACCGTCTTGCCGCTTTGGCGTTTGATGTCCTGTATCTCGAAGCTCACGCAGCGCAGGAAGCTTGCCAAATTCAGGTCGGACGTTTCGAACAATTGGTGAGAGTTGTCAGAAGGGTTCATCATTGAATTCATCCTCGCTTCATCAAGAAGCTTTCATCGGTTGAGCCAATGCGCCGGTATTGGCCCTGCGCCCTTCGCTACTAGATGGGGTGCGGCCTGGGGCGGGGCCGCACTCCATTGCGTCTTTCGAATAATTGCGGGGCGTCGCAGGGATACCCCGAATCCCACGGTTGATCCGGACCAGTTCTACAGCGGAACCACTGTGAGCGACGTCGTAGAAGTTGAAAGCAAGGTCGTGCCCGCGGCATCGTAAACAGAGACGTTCACTCTGTAGACACCCAGCGGAGTCCACTTGGGTACCTTATAAGTCACGGTCGCGGCGTATGACGCGTCCGCTTGAAGCTTGAGCTTGAACGAGCCCAGTCCCAGAAAGCCGAACGGAGTTTCGACTTTGAAATTGACCGTGATCTTCTCGGCCGCGCCCGAGCAATTGACTAACGAGGCCATCGCCGTGACCGTGCCGCCCCGTGCTACTACCGGCGGGGCGAGGCTCACCAGAACGGTTGCGCAAGGCCCGGCTGACAGGGCCGGGGTTGCGAGGGTTAGCACCATAACCGCGGCCATGCTGGCTATCCATTTGAGCGATACTCTTGACATGTCATTCCCCTTTCAAAAGTTTGGTTGATGTTTCATCAAGCATTCATCGAGTGAGAGTGCAGCCTGTGTTATCAGGCTGCACTCTCCGGAGAGCCGCCCAGGCTACAGGGTGACTCGGAAAATGCCCCACATACCGCCGTCGAACTGGAACGATTGGAAAGTACGGTACAGGTAATCACCTGTTATGCCGAACTTCCCGCCGGCTCCATTCTTGACCAGGACATCATGGTGATTGGAGGGACCAATACCCATGAAGGCGCCCTTCCACTCTGAGAATGGATTCGAGCCCTGCGAAAGCGAGCCATTGGTGTAAGGCTCCTCTTCCCAAACGTGGCCATGGAGGACGAAGACATTGTTACGCGCATGCCCATTCGACATCAACAGGCGGTAGCGCACCGGTGTTCCTTTAGTCGCAGTGAAGATGGGCGTCTTAGGATCGCCGCCAACCTGCACATTGTTTAGCGCGTTGGTGAAGATTTTCGTGCGCGTGACCGTCAGCAGCGTATCAGGCGCGTATTTAAGGCGAGCCCACATCGGCTCCGTGCGATAGTTGAACGCCTTGCCCGCGCCGTCCTCCGGATCTTCTTCCTCGGCAATGATCGGTATGGGCGCCCCGTTGCCGAATCGGAAGTTCACGTCGTTCTGGAATTGCAGCACAAACTCCCTGAACGCAGTTCCGCCCGGTGGTGTAACGGTGGCTTGCGCTCTCGAGGTTGCATCTTCAACCCAGGTTGAACCCAGCGGCTCGATGATCAACGATCCAATTGCGCCCTTGTTGCTGTGCTTGATCGGGTCCGACGAGATCAGGTTGGTCGCGCCAAATTCGATCGGTGTAGCAGTAAGAACGCCACCGGGTGTGACAGTAACATCGCCTGCATACCAGAGATAAAAGGCATTACCGCCAGGCGCCGCCGTCTGATTTAGATTGAACCCTACGTTGGCTCCATCACTGCTGAAGACATCGTAGAAGAGCATCTGTGGGTGCAATCCCACCAGGCTGGAAGGGTTCACCTCGTTGGCGTTGAAGTTGGGTATCAGCATAGGCATCGCATTGAAGCCGTCGAGGTCCGGGAGCGTTGCAGGCAGATTGTTTCTCAACGTTACGAAGATAAGATCGCCTGCGTTGGCTCGCAGAACCAGCGGCTCAATGGGCACGCCCGGTAACAGAACCCCATTCGCATCCAAGTCCGAGCTTCGAACATAGATGATCGCCGTCGGATCATTGATCGGGCCTGGAGGATTAACCGCGCCAAGATTGGTGCGGGAGTTGTAGATCAGTCTTCCGCCGGGCAGCGCTTGCGCGGCGGTTGTGGCAGTAATGTCGAACGTTCTCAGGTTCGGAACGACCCCGGCCAGGCCAGTGAGACTGGTCAGAGCGGTTTTGCCGTTTGGATTATTGGGCAGCGCCAGTAGGTCCGGCTTGAGGCCAAAGCGGCCGTTGTACGTTCGCATCAGCCCCCACAGTCCGTTCCACTGATCGTCCACCGCAGCGCCTGGCTGGTACAGGAAGTCCACGGATGGCACAAGCGGATTCTCAACCAGCGGGCTCAACACAAACTCAAAGTGCTCCGAGATACCCATCATCTGGGAGTTGCGGTACCCCGTGTTGTTGGGAGCAGTCTGGCCGGGTGTGCTCGGCTCCAACAGCCACTTGGCTCCGTGAACTGTGAAGTTGTGTCCTTCTTCGTGCGCGCCCACAAGCATACGAACCTGAACCTTGTCGTTCTCGTAGGCCCTCAGCAGCGGAGTGAACGGATCTCTCGGCTGCAAGCCGCCAGTCAGCGGCGGATAGAAGTTCGGTTGAACATTCAACAACGGGTCGAGCCGGGTGATATCCGATTCATACACCCTCGACAAATCTCCCTGGGCGCCGGCCGCCTGGGTGTTGGTTAGCGGATTGCGGACCCGCAGCGGAATCGGCTCATTTCGATAGTTCACCACAAAGGTCCCGACATCAGCCGCTGAAATGGCTTCGGGGCAGGG
>JBGQGO010000197.1:0-9324 GCA_041497455.1 Blastocatellia bacterium
GCCGGTTCGCTTCCTGATCAACACCCATCATCACGGCGACCACACTGGCGGCAACGGGTTCTTCATCAAGATGACCACGATCATCGCTCACGACAACGTGCGCAAACACATGCTCGAAGCGCCGCAGGAGACCATCGCCAGCGCACCACGCCAGATCGAGGGCCTCCAGTTGCGAGTGGACAAGCTCGAAAAGGATGATCCGCAATCGAAAGACCTCGCCGCCCTGCGCACACAACTGGACACAGCGAAGAAGAATCTCGAAAGCGCGCGCGAAATGAAGATCGCGGACATCCCGGCTCCTAACATCACCTTCGATCACGAAGTCCGGTTGTATCTGGGCGGACGTGAGGTCCAGGTCTTTCACTTGAAGCGCGGACACACCGACGGCGATTCGATCATCTACTTCCCGCAAAGCAAAGTCGTTCACATGGGCGACCTTTTCTTCAACAAGGTCATCCCGGTAATCGACCGCGCGCACGGAGCCTCGACCGCCGAGTGGACTGAGACCATTGACGCCGTCATCGCGCGAGTGGATCCGGCTTCTCAGTTCATCCCCGGACACGGCGAAGTCACAACGGCCGCGGATCTGAAAGCCTTCAAGCAATATCTGCTAGACCTGCGCGCCGCAGTGAAGAAAGCGATCGATCAAGGCATGACTCGCGAGCAAGCCGTCAAAGACGTGAAGCTCGACCAGTATTCGAAGTACACTGGATACGAGCAGCGCTTCCCTGGAAATGTCGGGACGGTCTACGACGAGATGAAGGAAAGCAAGTGATACTAGTAACGTACGCTAATGGGCGTCCTTCCATCTCCATCAAGATGTCGCGAAGCCTAGCGTTCGCTCTTGCTTTGACCTTCGCTTTCACGCCGCTTGACGCGTCAGCCCAGAAGGAAATATCGTCACTCGCCGCACAGATTAGACCCTCTGTTGTAGCCGTGTTCGCCTACGATGGGGCCGGCGGTGTAGCGGCGAGCGGGGTCGGTTTCTTCGTAAGCGAGTCTGGACTCTTGTTGACGAGAGCTTGCTTATTCCGGCGCTCAACCCGCGCTGAAATCAAGACCGCAGATGGAACCTCTTACCCTCTCACCAAACTCATTGACATAAACTCCGGTCAGTCTCTAGTCCTCCTTGCGGCGGATGTAGGAACGGTCCGCGTAAAGTCGGTCGCGACAAATTCCTCGGCGCCGCAACTCGGCGAAGAAGTATTGTTCTTTGCCGATGCGATCTCGTCGGACAGTTCCTATGCGAGAGGCAGAGTAACGGACACGTGGCATACAAAGGATGGAATTGTGTTCGAGGTACGCGGACCGGCAGCCCCTGTTTCCGAAGCGACGCCAGTCTTCAACTTGAGAGGCGAGGTTGTCGGCGTTGCGGGTGCGCTTAACTCAGAGCATGGGACCTTTTTCGCGAATGCGGGCGAGAGCTTGGGAAGGCTCTCCGCCGTCGCAAAGAGCGCCTCCGGTAGCTCAGCTAAGACCGCCAGACCGCTGGGTGAACAGTTTGCCTCCCGCTTGAGTCCCCCGAAACTAGGGGCAGTCGCCAAGCGAATAACCCCGACATATCCCCAAACGGCAAAGCTGAGTTCCATAACCGGAGAGGTGATCGTAGAGGTTACGGTTAATGAGAAAGGACGAGTGATATCAGCTCAAATGATCAAGGGAGACGCAGTCTTCAAGGTCGAATCGGAGGCGGCGGCGCTCAGATGGGAATTCGCGCCCACAGCTAGTTGCGGCCTGCCCGTAAAAGTGATTCGGGCGATTACCTTCACCTTTAACAAGTGACAAACACGTGGATGTCCCGTCTTCGTGTCAACCGGAGGTTAAGTCAGCTACTAATGAGCTACAATCGATCCTTAAGGAAGAGCGCTCACGCACTCGCCCTCATCTTCAGTCTCACTCTCGCTACCTTCTCATCCGTCGCACAGAATCCTGCTCCTCAATCGCAGCCGCCTGAGGCCCCGCCTTATCAGTGGCCGCGCAGCCATAACTATGACGTTCAGCACTACCGGATCGCGTTGAGCTTCGATTGGATAAAGCAATCGGTGATCGGCGAAACCACAATCACGTTTCAGCCGTTTGGCGCCGACGTAAAGGAAATTGAAATAGACGCTGGCGATATGACGATCAAATCGGTCAAGCTCGTCGGGGGCGAAGCGTTGAAGTACCTCTACGCCGACAACGAGAAGCTCTACGTCGCGCTCGATCGAGCCTACGCAGCCGGGCGCGATGTCTCGATCGCGATCAGCTACGCGGCCACGCCAAAGCAAGGACTGACTTTCATTACTCCCACCGAAGCCGACCCCACGCGCCCCTATCAGATCTGGTCGCAAGGCGAAGCGCGTACGAATCATTACTGGTTCCCGTGCTACGACTATCCCAACGATAAGGCCACCAGCGAACTCCTGGCGACGGCCGGCGAGAAGTTTCAGGTTGTCTCGAACGGGGCGTTAGCCGGCGTTCAGCGCGACGCAGCTAACAAGACGAAGACGTGGCATTGGAAGATGGACCGGCCATTCTCGAGCTACCTGGTCTCGATAATCGTCGGCCAGTACGAAGAGGTTAAGGACCAGTTCAAGGACAAGCCGGTCAGCTCGTACGTCTATCCCGGCCAGGCCGAAGACGGGCGAGTCTCGTTCGGCAAGCTCGCTCAGATGGTCGCTTTCTATTCGCAGAGAATCGGCTACGACTACCCGTACGCGAAGTACGCTCAGACGATGGTGCGCGATTTCGGCGGCGCGATGGAGAACATCAGCGCGACGACGATGACCGACAACGCGGTGCACGACAAGCGCGCGGCGCTGGATATTTCGTCGGACGACATAGTCTCGCACGAGCTCGCGCATCAATGGTTCGGCGACTTGCTGACGTGCCGGCACTGGGGCGAGATCTGGCTCAACGAGTCCTTCGCGACGTTCTTCGAAGCGTTGTGGAAGGAGCACGACAAGGGCAAGGAAGATTTTCTCTACGAGATGTATGGCAATCAGCAGGGCTATTTTCAGGCGTGGAACCAGGGCAATCGTCGGCCCATAGTGACCGTGCGCTACAGCGACCCTGACGCAATCTTTGACGCGTATGCCTATCCGCGAGGCGGCGCGGTGCTCAGCATGCTCCGATTCGTGCTTGGCGAAGAATCGTTCTGGAAAGCCATCAACCACTACGTCAAGAAGAATCAGTGGCAGAACGTTGAGACCTCTGACCTCACGGCCGCGATTGAAGAGGCGACCGGTCAGAACCTCTCATGGTTCTTTGACGAGTGGATATATCGAATGGGGCATCCGCAGTTCGAGATCACATCGAGCTACGACGGCTCGAGATCACTCAAGCTAACCGTCAAACAAACTCAAAAGCCGGATGACAAGCGCCCTTGGTTCCCGTCGCCGGACTTCTTCAGGATGCCCGTGGACATCGCCGTGACAACCGCGGCCGGTGAGAAGATTCATCGCGTTTGGATCGACAAGCGTGAAAAAGAGTTCACGTTCGAAGTTGACTCGAAGCCCTTGATCGTAAACTTCGACCGGGGCAACTACATCATCAAGCAGGTGAAGTTCGAGCGCAGCGACGCCGAGCTTGCTTATCAGTTGCTGCACGACTCGGATGTGATGGGGCGAGTGCTTGCAGCGATCGAGTTGAAGACGCACACAAGCGACGCGGCTGCGAAGGCGCTCGCGGAAGCCGCGGTGCGCGACAGCTTCTGGGGCGTGCGCATCGAAGCGACAAAGGGACTATCCGCTTTCAAAACCGACGCGTCGCGCGCATCGCTGATGGAAGCCCTGAAGGACAAAGACTCGCGGATTCGGCGAGAAGCGATCAAGGGTCTCGCGGCGTTCAAGGACCCGAAGCTTGCCGAGCTGTTCGTTAAGATCATCAACACCGACCCGAGCTACTTCGCAATCGCCGAAGCGGCTCGGGCGCTTGGGCAGAGCGGCTCGCCTGAGGCTTACGATGTGCTGGCCCGCGCGCTGAAGCTTGAATCCTGGCAAGGCACGATTCGCGCAGGCGTGCTCGGAGGATTCGCCGCATTGAAAGACCCGCGTGCTCTGGAAGCCGGTCTGAAATACGCGACGCCGGCTAATCCAGCGAGCCTGCGCAATGCGGCGTTTCAGATACTCGCCGAAGCGGGCAAAGGGAATGATCTAGCGCTCGACGTTTTTCTTTCTGCGCTCAAGGAGAAGTCGTTTCAGACTCGATTCAATGCTGTGCAGGCGCTTGGCAAGCTTGGAGATCAGCGGGCGATTCCGGCGCTCGAGGAACTGGCGAAGTCATCCGACATTCCCGCGTTCGCCAAGCAGATCGTCGTAGGCGCGATCAATCAGATAAAGAATCAGAAGAAAGAAGGTCAGAAAGAGAACTGAATATCGCGAGACTCTTGGCGGAAGATGAAGACAATGCACCCGCCCGCGACGCCAGACACATTCTTAAGTTGTTGGGTCGCGCCCCAAAAGGAAACCACGAAACGTGACTCTATGCATGGTCCGAACGCGTTAGGTCGGGCCGTTGATCCACTTGGCTATCGCGATGCTTGCCTTCGCAATTGCCTCTTGCTCGGTCCTACCCCAAAACTCCTTATTCCAGGGCTCGTCTGGCTGGATGTGGTAGGTCGATGCCACGATCGGCTTGGCGCCGAAGTGATTACCTCCAACCGGGGGCCTAATCGGGTAAGAGATTATCTCGTACGGCGGAACGTTATTGTGTTTCATGTGCGATACTCCAGAGCCGCGCATCTTTGACAGGTCTATAGTAACCCCAGGGGCGAGCTCGATTATGACGGGCATCTCTCTCCACTCAGCCTCGTCGGTAAAGTTTGAAGCTATCCAACGCTTCAGATCCCTCATGTCGCGAAGCCTAATAATTGCGGGTTGGTGGTCAGCGAACCATCGGGCATCAGCAGTGAACGAAGTGTTAGTCACAACCATCCCGATTTGTAGCGGGTGCGAACTCATTATCCCAGCCATCTCCCTGACTGGGGCGGGTCCCGTCTTTCTGCTGTGCGCCCGATGGTGCTTCACTTGAACTGCGCCCAGGAAGGGTACTGGACACGGCCGGGCGGGCCAGAAGAGGATATCTAGGCCTCCGTCTCGACCGAAGGTGTGCCGAACACGTGTGGCTTCATAACCCATCGCGCAGATACGACCTTGAATCAGGTCTTCAAAACTCTCAGGACCGAGATCGTATATTTCATCGTAGTTACGTAACAGCCGTCGAACCAACTCGTCGGTCACATCAACGATTTCAATCCCGGTGGGATAGATAGTCACCTCCTCGCCCAAGGGCAAGACGAGTTGATAGGGGTCTTCAGAAGGGGGGGTCGAGTCTAGTCTTTCTGCCGTATCTTTGCCTAATATGCACCTCGCGCAGTATTGCCTTGCGGCGGCGCCATGCTTCAGCCGGGCGAAGATGTTGTCGTCACGATAATAGTAAGTACCCTGTGATATCAAAGAGGAACAATTCGCGCAGATATATACTCTTCGGGCTCTTGACCCGCGAAGGTACGTTAGATTTGGGTTGCCCTTAAGTCCCATGACCATTTCCCGTGGGAAAAATCCGTGGCGGCATAACGTCCAGCGTTCACCAGCGGCCGCTCAAAATCGCACCAGCGCCGTCTGGTGCAACGCGTATTAGACGGCATCCTCATCGAAGGCGGCGCCGAATACTGCGCAGGTGCAAAAACGCCAGAACGGCTAACGGAAACAACAAAACGGCAGCGCCTGCGATCAGCAGGGCGTTGCGCTGGGTGGAGCCAATTGGCGCCTGCGTCATTACGAATGTCGAGTACAAGTTCACTGCGCAGCCCACCAGGAGACCGCCATAGACAAAGCTCAGACCTGGCGCGGTCACACACATCTGCATAGCCGTCCGGATAGACGGACGCCGGATCTTGCCGAGCAGGCCGCCCGCGTACGCTTTAACTTTACCGTCCACATTGTGCTTATCAAGCGTCCCCAAACATTCGTCGCAAATAGAACATGCCGTCAGTTTGGCCAGTTTCTGAGACTTGATACCGCTGAAATCGAATAAACATCCGCGGGGATCTTGGTGAAAGAGCCGCAACCAGTGCTCTCCACTTGCGCTCTGGAATACTATTGAAACCAGTTCAGCACAGATGGCCATCGCGGCGTACTCTTCTACCGTTCGGCCTGACAGCTGCAGCAGCTCATCCGACTGATAGAAGGTCGTGACGATGAGCCGTTCGCCGATGCTCCGCGTGAAGAAATTGTCCTCGATCGGCACTCCGGTGATGATCACGGCGACATCTCGATCGTCACGACGGTTCTCCAGCAAGCGCAAGAAGGCCGCGTCGCTGTATCCGTAGCCGTGCAGATCTGGGTCACCAAGCCTCGCCAAAGGCGCCTCGGCCTGGAACCGAAACGGCCCGGGAACGGAATTCAGGAACCGGCACAGACGGCTGATCTCAACGCGACCAAGGCCGGCTGAAAACACACTCACGTTCATCGAAGCCTCTGCCGTCTAACATGAATCATACAGACCCCTGCATAAACCGCCGAGGACCGGTTTATGGGAAGCACAGTAAACAGAATCTCGGATACCGGACACCGAGACTTCTGAGAGTGGAACGAGATTGCGCAAACCCGATGCGTAACGCCGGCGCGCTACACCTGAAACTGCGCGACTGACTCTTCGTCTCTGCTCGCGAAGTGAGCCTCGATGTACTCATCGAGTATCCGGATGAAGTCCGGCACAATCGTCGGGCCTTGAAGCGTCACGAAGTTGCTCCCATCGACATACACCGGCGCGCGTGGATCTTCTCCCGTGCCTGGCAGTGAGATTCCGATGTTGGCGTGCTTCGATTCGCCCGGGCCGTTGACCACACATCCCATCACCGCGACCTTCAGTTCTTCAACGCCAACGTATGTCTCTCTCCACACCGGCATCTGTTCGCGAAGGTAGGTCTGAATGTCTTCGGCCATTTCCTGAAACAGGGTGCTTGTGGTTCTGCCGCAGCCAGGGCAAGCCGTAACCAGCGGCATGAACTTCCGCAAGCCCATCGTCTGAAGAATCTGCTGCGCGACGATGACTTCTTCGGTTCGATCGCCGCCCGGCCGAGGCGTGAGCGAAACTCGAATCGTGTCTCCGATGCCGGTCTGCAAGAGCACTGCCATCGCGGCCGTCGAAGCTACGATGCCTTTGCTTCCCATGCCTGCTTCGGTCAGTCCGAGGTGCAGCGGATAATCGCATCGCGCCGCCAGATTGCGGTATATCTCGATCAGGTCCTGGACCTCAGAGACCTTCGCGCTCAGGATGATTCGGTCGTGTCCGAGCCCGCAGCGTTCGGCGAGCTCGGCTGATTCGAGCGCACTGACGACGACGGCTTCGTGCATAACCTCGCGAGCGCCTTTGGGATCAGGCCGAGCGGCGTTCTCGTCCATCAACCGCGTGAGCAGTCCTTGATCGAGCGAGCCCCAGTTGACGCCTATTCGCACGGGTTTGTTGTTTTCGACGGCGACTTCGATCATCGACTGAAAGTTCTTGTCGTGATGCTGCCCCGGCCCGACGTTGCCGGGATTGATTCGGTATTTGGCCAGCGCTCGCGCGCACGCGGGATACTCCTTCAGCAAGATGTGCCCGTTATAGTGAAAGTCGCCGATGATCGGTACGATGACGCCGCGCTCGCCGAGCCGGTCCACGATGTGTGGAACCGCAGCCGCCGCCTGGCGAGTGTTCACCGTGACGCGCACAAGCTCGGAACCGGCGCGAGCGAGTTGTTCGACTTGCAGCGCGGTGCCTTCGACGTCCACGGTATCGGTGTTAGTCATCGACTGAACGACGATAGGGTTCTCGCCGCCGACGTATACGCCGTCTATGTCGGCCGCTACTGATGTTCTTCGATTGATACTGGACACGAACTAGCTCCTTCGAGGCGGTGATTCAAGTCAGGATTGTAACGGCTGGTTGTGCGCCTCGCAATGTTCTCAGAAATACCCTCAACGGCAGTTGGGGGATCGTTCACGTCCAGCCTACATAGGGGTGCCCCCGAGATTCCCCGTTTTGCCCTCTCTCCCCTCGCGGCGCGAGGGGAGAGAGATAACCAAAACCGAAGGGTCGGGCCGCCTCGGTTGTAGGCCGCACCTGAACGATCCACCCACTGCCGTGGGTGGGATTCCAGGAGTCTTCACAGATGCTGGGGTTCTCACGCTTCTGGAAAGAAACGGACAATGATGATAAAACACACGGCGAGCTTAGAGCAGCAAGTTCTCAAAGGAGATCCAAACGATGCACTCTTTCTTGTTTCGCCCGCGATGGCTGTCGATCCTGACGGTTCTTATCCTGCTCAGCGGTGTAGTCTCGGCTCAGAAGCCCAAAACCCAGGACCAGGACGAAGACTTCGTCCGTTCCGTCAAAGAGTGGACCACCAAGCCGGAATTCATCAGCCCGCTCGTTGATCACCTGCCCAAGGTTCCGGGTATACCCTCGCCCAAAGACGTGCTCGGCCATCACATCGGCGCGCCTGGCAAGCTCACTTATCACGCGGAAGCGGTCGCTTACTATCGAGCGCTCGCGGCAAAGACGCCGCGCGTGAAGGTCTTCTCGATCGGCACGACCGATGAAGGACGTGAGTGCGTCGTGGTAGCGGTCGGCTCCGAAGAGTCAATGAAGAACATCGATCAGTATCGCGCGTATCTCGCGCAGCTTGCCGACCCGCGCAAACTCACGGACGAGCAGGCCCGTGAAGTCATCGCCAAAGCGAAGCCGATCTATCACGTGATGGGCGGGCTTCACAGCGCAGAGACCGGACCCACCGAGATGCTGATGGAGCTTGCATATCGAATCGCTACGGAAGACTCGCCGGTGATCAATCAGATTCGGGACAACGTTATCGTCACCATCACGCCGGTGGCCGAGCCCGATGGCCGCGACCGCTACGTCGATTGGTACTACCGCTACAAGATCGACGAGAAGAGCGAAGAAGATAGCCTCGGCGGGCCGCCCTACTGGGGCAAGTACATATTTCACGACAACAACCGCGACATAAACTACTCGCAGGTGACCATGCGAACGCTGCTCGACTGGTATCTGCAATGGCATCCGCCGATCATGCACGAGCTTCACGAGTCGGTGCCGTTCATGTACACCTTCAGCGGGCAAGCGCCGCAGAACCCGACGCTCGACCCGATCCTGTACGGAGAGCTGCCGTGGTTCTCGAACTTCGAGATGACCCAGATGATCAAGTACGGGATGCCCGGCGTGTGGACGCACGCTTTCGTGGATATGTGGTCGCCGGGTTATCTCGGATTCATGTCATCGAACCACAACGGCATGCTGCGAATGTACGAGACGTTCGGCAACGCCGGCGCGAACACGATGAAA
>JBGQGO010000198.1:0-9266 GCA_041497455.1 Blastocatellia bacterium
AGGCGTGCGAGATTCGAGGCTGCGCGAGGTGCTCGAAGCAGCGCGGCGCGCTCGGGTGCCGGTTCGCCGCGAGCCCCGCGTTGCGCTTGATCGGCTGACTCATAACGCTAATCACCAGGGGGTTCTCGCAGTCACTTCCGCGGCGAGCTATTCGGACGCCGATGACCTCCTGAGCCGAATCTCGCCCGACACAGTCTTCATTCTGCTTGATGGCGTCGAGGACCCTCACAATCTCGGCGCGATTATCCGAACAGCCGAGTGCGGCGGCGCCAGCGCGATCATCGTCCCCGAACGCCGGGCAGCTCATCTCACAGACGCGGTTGCGAAGACTTCAGCAGGCGCAGTCGAGCACTTGCCGGTCGCGCGAGTGACAAACCTGGCTTCATTCATCGAGGAGTTGAAGAAACACAACGTCTGGGTTGTCGGCGTTGAAAGCTCAGGCCAGATGGCTTACACCGAATTCAACTACTCCGGAGCGACGGCGCTTGTGTTTGGCGGCGAAGGTGGCGGGCTTCATCGACTGGTGCGTGAGCGGTGCGACGCGGTTGTGTCGATCCCAATGCGCGGCAAGATTACATCACTGAATGTGTCGGTGGCGGTTGGCGTCGTTCTGTTCGAAGCCCTCAGGCAGCGGGGCTCAGGAAAGTGAGTTAGTGACTCGAGGCCTTAGTAGTCAAGCACGCTGAAGGCGATCTACCTAACGTCGACGGGCGGCGCAGCTTGAAGCAACGCCGCCCGAACCCTGCCTTTTTGATTGTTGTTCTTCAGTACGGGTGCAAGCACTCAATTCGTGTCCGGAGAGTCTTTCTTCTCGCTCACCTTTAGAACCGAATTGCTGCCTGAGTTTGCTACCCAGATGTTGCGTCCATCATAGAGAACCGCCGACGGGCTCCTGCCAACAGCTAAGGTGCTGACCACCGACCCAAAGCGCGGTTCCATCTTGGTTATTGTGCTGGTTCCGTAGTTGGATACCCAGATGTACCCGCCGGCGAAGGTCACACCGCTCGGGCCGTCTTCGACCTGGTACGTATCGAGGATGGCTCCATCACTGGCTTGTAGCTTCGTCACGCTACTCCCATAGAAGTTAGCCACCCAGATGTTCAGCCCATCGAACGCGATGCCGATGGGTCTCTTGCCTGCGTTGAAGGTGCCAAGGACGTCTCCGGTGCTCATAAGCAGCTTAGTCACGCTGCCGTCTCCGTTATTGGTCACCCAGATGTTGGCTCCATCAAAGGCAATGGCCATAGGTTGCGGGCCGACTCTGAAAGTGCCAAGCGTGGTTCCGTCGCTCGCCCGAAGCTTGGTCACGGTGCCGCTCTGCTTGTTGACTACCCACACGCTGGCTCCGTCAAAGAGCAACGCCGTGGGCTGCTTGCCTGCTCGAAACGTCCCTAACAGAACCCCGTCCGACGCGCGCAGCTTCATCACGGTGTTTTCGTGAAGATTCGCTACCCAGATGTTGCTTCCATCATAGGCAAGAGCAACTGGGCGCTGGCCGACATCAAATTTACCGAGTTCGATTCCATCTTTGGCCCTTAGCTTGGTCACGGTATTGCTGATTCGGTTTGCCACCCAGATGCTGCTTCCATCAAATGCAATCGCGTCGGCACCTCCAGCCACGCGAAAGCTTTTCGTCCGCGTCGCTGCCGTCGGCCTGTCTTCGCCGGCGGCGTGCTGCGCCCACGAGATTGAAGCGCCTGGCGCGAGCATCGATGCAACCACCAGGAACAGAGCAGTGAATGATCCTCTCCTCACATCAGGATTCTCTTTCATTTTCGTCCTCCTTTGCTTCAAAGTATCTCACCGTTCACTGCCGTGGTTTAGCCTCGGGGTGGCTTTTGATTCGTCTCGTCCATCCAGAGAATGGACTCGGCGATCCAAGTCGGCTTGGCCTTTCCGGGAACCATCCCCCACCACTCGCGGCGCTCGTTCCCGTATTTTACCATGCCGATGTGGTTGGCCTTGTCTTTGTCCAGCTTGAGGTTGCCGGTCGAGAATCCCAGACTGCGCCGCAGACCTTCTATTTCGTCCGGCTTGCCGGTTAGAAATAGCCAGCCCGGCTTCACCCCATGCATCTTCGCGTAGTGTTTAAGCGCTGCAGGCGTATCCTTCTCCGGGCTGAGCGTCAACGAGTACATGAATATGTCGCGCCCTATCCGGTTTCCGAGAATTTTCTGCGCCTTCACGAGGTTAGTGGTGATTGTGGGGCAGATCCCCTCGCAATCGGCGTACATGAAATTAATGACCACGATCTTGTCTTTGATGAGGTCATCGTAGAAACGGACCTTCTTTCCCTCGTGCGTCGTCAACTCGACGTTGGGGAAATAGCGCCGCCTTGTCACATCGCGCGATCTGTCATCGAGACCGGATGCCCGCGCCACAAGTCCGCCGGCAAGGGGAGCTGCCGCCAGCGCCCCAAGCATACTTCTTCGATTCATACGTGCCATGATTTATCTCCTTTCTCACATCTCACGTTGCGGTCCGTGCACGACTTGCGAAGCCATGCCGATGAGGCGCTGAGCTTAGTGATGATGACCATCACAATCAGACTCGTTGGTGTTCCCTACATCATCAATATCGAACCTCAGCATCATCGCGTGGTCCTCGTGAACCGTGTTGTGGCAGTGCATCGGGTAGCGCCCGACGAAGTCCCGGAAGCGGAAGAACAGTTCGACATCGTCGTTCTCACCGAGCCTCGTTACGTCTTTGCGGCCCCTCTCAATCAAGGTCGGCGTTTGGCCGTTCCGTTTCACGATCTGGTGCTCTTCGAAGTGAATATGGACCGGGTGTTGCCAATTAAAGCCGCCCTCGAGCTTCCAGATCTCCGCATTGTTGCGCTTCACTTTGAAGCGGACATCGTCGCAAGCAAAGAACTTGTCATTGATGACCCACTGGCCATTCTGCCTGTCGAATTTGAAGCATCGAGTGATATCTTCCGGCTCCCTCGCCGGAACAGCGTAAAAGCTGGGGTTGGTTGCTGGGTTTACGCTGCCATCGCTCACAGCGTCGGACGTCACTCGGAACTCGAGCACCTTGTTCCCCTGGTTCGCGGCTACGATATTATCGGTCGGCCCAGCGCCGTCACATTGCTCCAGGCGGTTGTTGATATACAACTTGGTCCCCGGGGCGAACGACGAGAAGTCAACGATCACATCCATGCGCTCGGCCACAGCGATGCGGACGCCGTTACTCGTCAGGACTGGGTTCGGCAACAGATTGCCGTCATTGGCAATCACGTAGAAGGGATGGTTCGTGTTGTCCTGTTTGGTGACGTAGAACTGGTAGAAGCGCGAAGGCCCGCCGTTGAGCCAGCGGAAGCGATACCTGCGCCGCTTGACGTTGAAGAACGGCTGAATCTTCCCGTTGACAAGAAACTTATCGCCCAGGATACCGTCTCGGTTCGCCAGGTCGAAGAACAGCAAGCCGGTATCAGGATCGAAATTCTTGTCGTTAAACATCATGGGTACGTCAAAGTCGGGGAAGGTGGGCAGCCGAAAGCCAGTCGTCTCGTTGCCGGTGTCGAACTGATTGAACAGCAGATAGAAGCCGGCCAGCCCCTTATAGACGTTCTGAGCGGTGAAGTCGACCCGGTGGTCGTGATACCACAGCGTGCTCATCGACTCGTTTATGTCGCAGTTGGGCGGGTGTGTCGAGGCGAAACCGGCCAGCACATTTGGATAATGCTGGTCATACCACTTCGTTTGCCCAAAAAAGTCGCACGGGAAGCCGTCGCTTTCCGATGGGGTATGACCATTGTGCAGGTGAGTCGAGACCGATTGAATTCCAAAGCCACCATTGTTGGCAGGCAAGTCATTGAAGTTGCGAACGAGATTCGGCTGCCCATACTGGGAAACATACGTCTGACCCGGGACCGTGCCGTTGAACGTCCAAAGTTTCTGCACCGGAAGCTCCGGATGCACAATAATGTCCGCTTCCCGTTGGTGGACTTCATAGTACTTTTGCGGCGGAAGTGTGGTGAAAGCCTGATGTGTGCGAGTCCGACCCTCACCGGCAGCAGTGTTTGGGGCTGCCTGGGGCAAGGGCCCGGTCAAGGCATCCGCGTTGGCAACAGGCTGCGCGATAGGGGGGATGGGCATAGCTTCTACGTAGGCCGTGGTCGGCGGGCTTACGGGCGTGCCTCCCCGACCGTAGAAACCGAAGCAGCCCCCGCCGAACCCGCCACCGCCGAATTGGGGGGCGCGGGCGCTCAACCCATTCTTAGGTATCAGAAAACCGGCGCTCGTCAACAGCCCCAGCTTCATCAGGTCCCGCCTGCTCAACTGTGCTGCTATGAGCTCGCGCCTGTTCTTAGACGCGTCCAAGATCTCTTTCTCTCTCTTTCTGTTTCTCTTCGAGATATTCGCCATCTCAGATCCTCCTTTGTTGGTAAAGCGACAATTTGCCTTTTGAGGCAACTGCCCAGGTAAACAGTGAGATTGTGCTTATTCGCTCGGTCTTTGTGCCGAGCTTGCATTGATGCCGAGTCCGCCTTGTGTGCGGCTGGTGACGACTTGCCCAGATACGCCGCGTGGAAGTTAAGCCGGCGCGGACACTGGACCGTGCTACTACAAACAGTGATTGGATTAGGCGCGCTGACACACAACTGTCAGCAGCAAAAAAACGGGTCTAGAGGATTATTGCCAATGAAAAATGAATGAATAGAGGAAGAGTGCGACCTGTATATAATCCTACTGGCCGGTCGATGTCAAGCAAAAAAACGTACGATGGATCGCGCACCTGAGCCGGCTGGGTGATTCAAGGCGTTGCAGTGCCTGATCTCTCCACGTTCGGTCCCGTCTTGGTCTTAGAGCCCTCACCCGCGTACTAAGCGCACGGATACGTACAACACAAGAATCGCCACCAGCGTCGCGAGGGCAGCGGCTCTTGATCCGGCGCGATTGCCAGGCGCGCTGTCGGGTGAGCCTTCGTGGCGCTTCGCGGCTTGGATACTAGTGATGTCGTGAAAACCCATCAGCCCGATCATCACGATCACCAGCATCAGCTTCCACGGGAGCCAGATCGCGATCAACTGCTCAACCTTTTCGGGGTTGAACAGGTCGCCGTTCAGGATTTGCGAGAACTTGATCGGCGACAACCGCAGCATAAGGTTGCCCAACCCCGTGATGAACAGCACCGCAATCGAGCCCCAGCCAATCCATCGAAAGCGCCGGGCCAGTCCTCGGAGTAGGCGCTGCCGCTCCGGGACTTCGTGTGTCAGCGCGAACGGCACCACCACCGCCGCAGTGTAGATCAATCCACCTACCCATACCGCCGCCGCGAGGATGTGAAGCCAGACACTCAGGAAGTACATTGGGTCTCCTCCATGACGATGCGTGAGCCGTGATGCGTGATCACGTTTCACGCATCACGTATCACGCGCGTTCCTATTCACTCTCAACGGGAACGGCTTCCTTGCTGACAACACCTGCCTTTGCGTGTAGAGTGATCGCGACGCCCAACGCCACCAGCATGATCACGCCGCTTGTCCAATAAGGGCTCCTTCCATAATGCGAGCTCTCATTCGGGTCGCGGCTCAGCAGCCATCCTCCCAGCACGGGCCCGATGATTCGAGCCAGGCTGGCGACGGAAGCCATCACGCCCAACATTCGCCCTTGCCAGGCCGCGCCCACGCTCTTCGATGCTAGCCCGTTCAGACTGGGTGTCATCAAGCTGTTGCCAATCGCGATCCCGGTGCTTGCAACGATCAGCGTCGTCAGCGTCGCCGTCGACGGCAAAGCGAACATGCTCGCCGCAAAGATCGCGGTGCCCGAAACCGCCAGTGTCTTCTCGCCGAACGCTTTCACTAACCTGCCGAGCAATCCCCCCTGAATGATCGCGCCCAGCACTCCGACATAAGTGAACATGTATCCGGTATGTATCGCGTCGAAGTTGAACCGATGATTCGCGAACAGCGCGTAGGTAGCCGTCAGCATCGCAAACGCGATCGTCGCGAAAAAGTAAGTCGCCATGATCGCCTTCAGATGCCAGCCTCCGCCTTGTTCGAATATCTCCGAGACGCTGGCGCGCCGCCGCGCCTCACTGCGGTGTTCGTGCGAAAGGCTTTCGGGCAAGAAAAAGTACAGCGCCGTTGCGTTCGCGGCGGCCATCGCCGACGCAAAGAAAAACGGCGCTCCGGGCGAGACGTTGCTCATCAAGCCGCCAATCGCCGGACCAAAAATAAACCCCAGTCCGAACGCCGCGCCTATCAAGCCCATCCCTTTCGATCTTTCTTCTGGAGGAGTCACGTCCGCGATGTAAGCCTGGGCCGTCGAGATGTTGCCGCCGCTGACGCCATCTATGATCCGCGCGATGAACAGCCACACCAGCGTAGGCGCAAGGCCCAGCAATGCGAAGCCCACCGGCATCTGCGGCGCGAAACCCATTAGCAAGAAGCCCGCCGACGTGCCCAGCAGACTCACAAGCAAGACCGGTCTGCGTCCGACTCTATCTGAAAGCTTCCCGAGAATCGGCGCAAACACGAACTGCATCGCCGAGTAGATCGCCAGCAATACTCCAACAGTCGCTTCGGATGCGCCGTAGCGCTCGGCGTAAAGCGGCAAGACCGGTATTACGATCCCGAACCCGACGAGGTCGATGAAGATGGTGATGAAGATGATGACGAGAGGTGATCGGCTCTTTGGCATTTTTGAAGGTTAGCGATATTGAATTGAGCCATTGAAAAATGAGAATTGCAAATTGCAAATTGAAAATTCCTGGAATGCCGCCCTCTTCTGCCGCAAATTTTCATTCTTCATTTTGCAATTTTCAATTTTCAATTCCCGTCACTTACCAAACGATCTGTATCCTTTCTTATAGCTCATCGACAACCGGCCCAGCCCTCTTGGCGCGCTGACATGGATCCGCACTTTGTGCCAGTCGACAGGGCTCGCTGCGCCGGTAGGGTAGAACCCGATGGCATATTGATGCCGCAGCATCAGAGCGATCCTTGTGTAGATGTCGCGGGTCTGAGGCTCGTCCGCCGGCGCGAAGGTCATGCCCCCACTCCAACCGGAGAGGCTCTGCAGCGTCCCCATCCCCTGATACAACTGGCTTATGCCGATGCCGTACACCGGGCCGTCCGACTCTTTGAGCATCTCACGGAGGTCGCGTCCGCTGTAGCGGCTGCTGTTCTCCTCGCCGTCCGAAATGATCAACAGCGCCTTCTTCCGATGCCGACCTTGCCTGGCTTTCTCGATTCCAAGATAAACCCCCATCGTAGAGCGCAGTGCTGCCCTTCGCCTTTACGAATATCACCCCGCTCATGATTTCGCTCGGCGAGGTAGTGAAGTCCTGAACGAGTTGCGCGCGATTGTTGAAAGCGATGATGAAGTACTCGTTGCGATAGCTTCTCATCGTTATATGATCCGCCAGGCGCTCTTCATAAGATCTCGTTTCAGTGTTAGGTAGCTCTGATCCCCAACTATCAGCCGCATCAAGACTGTACGGAGTCCTTGGTGGTGTCTTGCGAAACGAATCGTGGCGTCAGTAAACACCTGACCTAGAAAATACCCCCGATAGAATCTCGGTAGCATCTGGGCGGCTCGCTCAAGCTCCAGTCCAAATGCTTGACGCCAACTAACCTCGTAAACGTTTTGAGCTTGACTATAGCCCATAGAACACCCTCGATAGCCGCTCACCATTCGGCGATGCACACGGGGTTGGTGATTCCGTTTTACCACTTCTGTCGAATACTCATTGCCGAGCCCTCTCGCCAATGCCTCCGCCAACAGATCGGCGGATCTAAAGGCGTAATAGATTCCCTCACCGGTGATTGGGTCTACAAATCCAGCCGCGTCGCCGACGAGCGCCCAACGGTCGCCGGCCGCCCGTAAGTTGCGCCAGCTAGTCTGATCAAGGACAGGAATTTTTGCCCCAAAAAAGCTCATCCGGCTAGACTCTGGCATTTCTCCGCAATAGTGGTCGCGAACAAAGTTAGTCAGCAGCGTTCGGAGCTCGTCCGAAGTGCGCTCCCCCAATTTTGAAGCGATGCCAAAATTCATCATATTCGGACGCGGGAAAGCCCAGAGGTAGCCAGTGAAGTCCTTCGGAAAGCGCATCACTACTTCGTCGGTCGGTGACTCACCTTGTGGGTCAGCCCGTTCGTCAGCCGGGATGCACCCCGCTGGCTCGACAAGAGCAACATTGTAGCCGAACGCCAGCGCGAGGTCTCGCTTGGGGAAGATGCCGATGAGACGGCGCCGTGTGAAGCTAGCCGCGCCATCGGCCCCAACTAGGAACCTAGCGCGCCATTGATTCCCACCGTCAGTCGAAATGGTCCAGCCATCGGGCTCGCGAGCAAAGTCAGAAACCGCTTCGCGTACAAACTCCGCGCCCGCCTCGATGGCTCGGTCCAGCACGAGACTGTTCAGGACTTGCCGGGAGTAGACCGCGAAAGGTTCGTCGAGCGTTAAAGTGACACGCCGCCCCAGCGGCGAGATCATCGTGATGCGTCGGACGAGCTTTCGAGGATAGCTGGAGTTCTCTAAGAGAAAGCCAAATTCGCGAATGGCACGCGTCGGTACGCCGCCGCCGCACGGTTTTTCCCACGCGCCTTTTGGATCGAACAGGACTACGTCGCGCCCTTCAGCGGCCAGGCGCGAGGCGAGATGCGCTCCCGCTGGTCCCGCGCCGATGATCGCTATCTCCGCTGACCGAGCTTGCATAGAGAGGAAGTCTAACGACGCATTGAAACGCTATCAAGGACGGTTCGTAGTCTAGGGTTCAGAGTTCCGGGTTCAGAGTTCCGGGTTCGGGCCTTACCTTGGCCGATCAGAGTTCAAGCTTTGGGTTGCCGGTTCAGAGTTGAGGCTTTAGCTTGACTATCCCGACGAAGCAGCCTAAAGGCTGAACTCTGAACCCGGAACTCTGAACCCTGAACTCTGAACCCTGAACCCACGGCAAGCTAAAGCTTGGACTCTGAACTCCGGCGAATCATGCGCAGCGCTTCGCGGCGGATCAATCCGCTGAAAGGAGCTATCAGAGCCCAGTACACCCGGAAGCGCCGTCGGCTCGCGCTATCCAAACAGCGCACCCTCGTCTCGGTCGCCAGCCTCGTGACTTCCGCGCTCTCTTCAACGAGAGAAAAGTTCCAAACGGCCTTGGCGTATCCGGGCATGTCGAAAGCGGTGAACTCGTCTGCACTCACCCGACACCTGCTTCCTGACAAAGTCCAGAAGCGGCCGACTAGCCCAAGCGCAATCTCGTTTGGAGGATGCTCGCCTAACAGAACAAATCCGCCTTTCATGATCGCATCGAGGTTGAGCTTC
>JBGQGO010000199.1:0-9264 GCA_041497455.1 Blastocatellia bacterium
CATCGTGCTGATCAACACCGCCCTGCTGCTGTTCACGTCGAACTATTTGACGATGACTACCAGCTACGCGGGCGCGACCTTTCACCTGGGCGGCGTGTCGGTGAGTAAGCCGCAGATGGCTGCGTTCGCGATCGCAGTCTTGATAACGGGAGCGGTCTACGTGTTCCTGGTGCGAACGGGGACGGGCCGGCAGATCCGCGCGGCTGCTCAGGACGCTGAAGCCGCGCGGCTGCTGGGCATCAACATCAAGCGAGTTCAGGCGCTCACTTTCGGATTGGGGGTCGCGGCGGCGGGGGCTGCCGGGTCGCTGCTGATGCCGATCTACTATCGAGTCGAGCCGAACGCCGGATCGCCGTTCACGCTGAAGGCATTCGTGGTCGTCGTTCTGGGCGGGATGGGAAGCGTAACCGGCGCGCTTGTGGGAGGAATAGTGCTCGGACTCGCGGAGTCTGTGGGCGCTGTGTATGTCTCGACTGGCTACAAGGATGTGATCGGCTTTGTGATCTTTCTTTTAGTGTTGACGTTGAAGCCATCCGGGCTGCTCGGAAAATCGAAAGTGTGAGGATGACATCTGAGATATCTGAGATTTGGGATCTGAGATAGTATCAGTTTTCAATTCTCAATTCTCAATTCTCAACGCCCGGTACTGCTTGCTGCGACTGATTTATGAAGAGAGCCAGAATCTATTTGTCAGTCCTGTCGCTCTTCCTGATCGCTGCGCCATTCATCTTTGAAGCGCGGTATTCCCAGCACGTCTTGATATTGGTTCTGCTTTATGTGGCGCTTGGATCGGCGTGGAACATCCTCGGAGGTTTCGCCGGTCAGTTGTCGCTTGGACACGCGGCGTTCTTCGGAATCGGCGCGTACACTGCGGCCGTCCTCGCAAGCAAGACCTCGCTTTCGCCGTGGTGGGCGATGATTGCAGGCCCGATCTTTGTTTTGCCGATTGCGCTCGTTGTCGGCTGGATATGCTTTCGACTGCGCGGGCCTTACTTCACGCTGGCTACGATCGCGGTCGGTGAGGTGACGCGGTTGGTTGCGTTGAACTGGAGCGATCTGACAGGAGGCGCGGTCGGCGTGGTGATCCGGCCTTCGATATTCAGCGGCACGAGCAAGGTTCCTTACTACTATATCGTTCTTATTATCGCCGTGGCAGCGATCGTGCTTTGTCACGGGATCAGCCGGCGAAAGCTGGGCTACTACCTTATGGCGATCCGCGAGGATGAAGAGACCGCCGAATCGATCGGAATCGACACTACGAAGTACAAGCTCGTCGCGCTTGCAATCAGCGCTTCACTCACGGCGATCGCCGGAGCATTCTACGCTAACTATTTTCTGTTCGTCGACCCGACCATCGTGCTGCCGCTTGCGCTGTCGGTTGAGATCGTGTTGATGGCGATAATTGGCGGGCTAGGGACGGTTGCAGGGCCGGTGCTCGGAGCGGTGCTGCTCAAGCTATCCTCTGAAGTCTTCCGCAATGAATTCGCGCAAGCGAACCTTTTGATTTACGGCGCGCTGCTGGTCATCGTGATTCTGTTCATGCCCGGTGGGCTGATGGGCGGCTTTCGAAGACTGTTCAAATCAGGAACGAGGAAATCTCAACGTGTTTCTGCTTGAAGTGAAAGACCTCACCAAGCGATTCGGTGGATTGGTAGCCGTCGACTCACTCAGTTTCACCGTGAGCGCCGGCGAGACGGTCAGCATCATCGGCCCCAACGGCGCGGGCAAGACTACGGTGTTCAATCTCATCACCGGGTTCCATCAACCTACAAGCGGTGAGATCAAGTTTGACGGCTCGAATCTAGTTGGGAGTAAACCTCACAAGATTGCGCTCGCCGGGGTGGGGCGCACGTTTCAGGTTGTTAAACCGCTTCGGGGGCTGAGCGTCTTCGAGAACATACTGGTTGGGGCTTTCGCGCGCACCGGGGACCGAGGCGAAGCGCGGAGAATCGCACAGGACATAATCGAGTTCACGGATCTTGCGGCGCTCGGCGATGCGCTGGCGGATGGCTTGCCGATCGGAATGCGCAAGCGGCTCGAGCTCGCGCGCTCGCTTGCGACCGGGCCGAAGCTGATACTGCTGGACGAGGTGATGTCCGGGCTCAATCCGACCGAATCAAAAGATGCGGTCGATCTCATTAGGCGATTGAGGGATGAGCGCGGCATCTCGGCGGTGGCCGGCGTCGAGCACGTGATGCAAGTCGTGATGAGCATAAGCGACCGGGTGATCGTGTTGAATCACGGCCACAAGATCGCCGAGGGCTCACCCTCGCAAGTTGTCGACAACCCCGATGTGATTGAAGCCTACCTCGGAAAATAAAGCGCCGGGCCTCCTCGCTCGAAGGCCCGGCGGAAATCGTCAGCTTATCCAGACAATCACCTCACCGAAACATCGTCAACCCGGAACGATGTTGGCAGTGAACGGTCCTCGGTGGCACGGAACTGCACGCGTATTGTCTGGCCCGCGAAAGCGGAAACGCTGAACGGACCGCGCAGCACGTACACGCCTGCCGTGCCTTTGTTTAGGTTGCTGAAGGTAGCCAGCGTGGCGAGCAACGTGCCCGAGGTGCTGCGGACCTCGATGAACAATAGGTCGAACTGCGTTGTAGTTGTCGTCTCGCTGGAGGTGACGTTGAGCCAGAAGTTCAGACTCGGCGCCGATCCGGCTGGAACCGTGATCTGCTGATAGGCCGCGCCGGTCTGCCGGTTCGCGCTCGCTACTGTGAGGTAGCCGGTTCCGGTGTGCGGTAAAGCGCCCGTCGACCGCACTGCCGAACCCGACAGCACCCACGGAGCGCTGCTGCCCTCGAACCCACCGTTGACGATCAACTCCGTACTCACCGCGCTAACCGTCAGCGTCACTGGCACGGTCACCGGCGTGTTGGACGCGCCTGTCGCGCTGATCGTAATAGCGCCGTTGTAGGTCCCCACCGCAAGACCCGCAATGTTCACCGGAACGGTTGCCGTCGAAGGTGCGGTGCCCGAAGCCGGGCTGACGCTCAGCCAGGTGGCGTTGCTGCTCGCCGTCCAGTTGAGAGTGCCGCCGCCGGTGTTGGTGATGCTGAGCGATTGGTTGGCTGGGTTCGCGCCGCCGACCGTGGCGCTGAAACTCAGACTCGCCGGGCTGACGCCAATAGTCGGCCCCGCGGTGGTCGCGGTCCCGTTGTAGACAACTAGCGCGAAGTCTTGATCTGTCGTGTCGGCGTTACCCGGCACGCCGTCACCGGCGATGTTTGTTGCTCTGACTGTCACCGTGAAGTTGCCCGCTGTGCCTGCGGGAAGGAACACGGACTCGAAGTTATTCCGGGGGTCGGCGGTACCGCCAGCGATCGAATTACCACCAGAGAACACATTGCCTTTGTAAGTTGTGCCGCCGATCGTGACTTCGAGGTCTAGGTTGTTAACGTACGGCGCGCCAGTTGTCGGTCCAGGCGCGTCGGTCCACGCAAGGGAAACGCGGAACGGAGCACCGGTGTTCACGACTGAACCGTTCACTTGAAAAGTCTGGCCGGTTGCGCCCAGGACCTGGGTCTGATCGGTGAGCATTCGCTGTGACCCGTCGAACGCGAGGCCAAGGTCCATTCGGCCCATGCCCTGGTTGTTGGAAGGAAGAGTGTCGTTCCCGCCAACACCGGTCATTCGGGTTGCGGCGTTGACGAGGTACGCCTTCACCATCGCCGGGCTTGGAGCCGCGAGTCCCTTAGTAAGGAAATCTTGATAAACGAGCGCTGCGCCGCCTGCCACTGCCGGGGTCGAGTGCGAGGTTCCGCTCGACCATCCGTACAAGGTCTGTCCCGCGGGGAAGAACTGATTGCAGACGCTGCTGCCGTTGTAGTTCGACTGTGGAACGCCGGCTTCTATGTGCGTGCCAGGGGCCATAATCTCAGGCTTAGTGCGCCCGTCTCCCCCGGCGGAGTTTACCGGTCCGCGGCTTGAGAATGAGATTACATCGTTAGCGCTGTCCGCTCCGCTGTTGGCGATCCCGCAGCCGTCGGTCCCGGTCTGGCGCACGTTTTCGCCTGCGCCTACCGTGATGACGTTCTTCGCGGTGCCCGGAGTGCTGACAGTGTTTGCAGTCGAGCCGTCGTTGCCCGCGGCGAACACGATGGTGAGTTGCTGGAGTCCGGCGGTTCCGGTCTGCGCGTCGCGCACGATGCTGTCGTACTGCTGAGCGTTGGTGTCATACCTTGGAATCGGACCGCCAGCTTGGGTGGTGAAGCCCCATGAGTTACTCGATATGCGTGCGCCCTGTCCGTAGGCTGTGCTCTCCCACGAGGCCGGGGTCGCCGCGCCAGCTCCAAAGATCGCCGTCGAGCCCATCTTGGCGAAGGGAGCGATGCCCAGTCCGTAGTTGAACCCATTCGCATCCTCGAACGCCGTACCCGTGCCGTTGTTGAACCCTCCGATGATGTTGGTGTTCAGGAAGCCGTGTCCTCCCTGCGCTCCCGTTTGATTCGTCGGGTTGTTCTGAAAGGCGACGCGCGAGGTTGGCAGGTCCGGATGGCCAGTGATTGAAGTCGCGTCGTCGACGACTTCAACAACGAACGAACCGAACTGCGCGCTGGTGAATCCCTTGTTTGCCAGGAACGTCAGATAGCCCGGTCCGGTCGGGATGTTCCCGGTGAGATTGCCTGCAAGGATCTGCCCTTGAGCCTCGTCCAGCCTTCGCTTAATGCCGCGCTCTTCAATGGCGAATACGTTGTCGATGTGAGCGATCTCGGCTAGCCTTGAGGCGGGCACGCTGAGCTCGACGTTCTGATAGTTGAGCACGCCATAGGGTTCTGTGATGGCGCTCGCGATTTGCACCAGCCTGACGATGGTGCGCTGTGCGCCTCGCCCGGCTATCACCTGAACCGTAATGTCTACGATCGCGTCATCAGACGATGCGTACGCCGCTCGCATCATCGGCGTCATACGAAAAGCGGGTTCGTAGTCGCCAGCGAACTGAACGAACGAGTTGTCGGTCTTGAACCGGGTCAGTTCGCGAGCCGCACCCGCGCTGGCTCGCACGACGTAAGCATTCGACGCAACGTAGCTGACTATTTCGGCGCCCGTCGCCTGCAGTTTGCGCAGCCAGGAGTCCTTGATTGGGCCGGCGAATTGAATTACGTACAGGCCGCCTCGAGGCTCGCGGCCGCTTGCGATTGCGTCCGCCATGTCGCTCTGTCTCAGCTCCGCCGGCAGTTGGGCGCTGAGCGTCTCAGGCTGATTGGTGTCCAGCACAAGGCCATTGAGCATGATCAGGTCCTGATCGTCACGCACAGGGAGCGAGAGTGTTGAGAGCGACTCGCGTCCGCCCGCTGCTTGCTCGTTTACGCGGATCAACTTGAAGCTCCCGTAGTCTATCTCGTCGAGGATGGCGCCTCGGCTGGCCAACTCGTTGTAGACTGCGGCGTCGTCGCTTCCGATCATGAGTTTGTGAACGGAGCCGCTGTTCATGTAGCCGCGCTCCGCTGGTTCAACCGATTGGATGGTGTTGTCTTGATCTCCTCGTTCTTGCCGGGTGAGAGCGCTCGTGCCGAACAGGAACACAGCCAGCACAAGGCCTATCGTTATCAAACTCGAGTGCTTCACGGTCTTTTCTCCTTCCGGCCGGTGTGGCCGATCTTGGGAGGCTCGAACCTCGAAAGCGTCCCGGTTGTCCGCCAACCCTGCCTTATCTTAGGGCAGGATGAATTCGTCGCATTGTTAAGAGGACGACGCAAAAATGAGAATGAAGATACGGCGGTTGAGTCAGTGCGTGCCGGCTCAATCCTTGGTTAGGAACATTCCAACCAAAACTTGAAAGCGGCAATGTAGTTTAATGCGCGGTTGATGTCAAGCGAAATGTAGCGAGCGCAACTTAGCCCGCTGAGCCCGATGCGACGAGCATGCGGGTTGGCTTCATCCAGGATAGCTGCACCAGCGCATCCTGCGGCAGGTGGCGCGGGTCGCAGACACCGCAGCGAACGCACGGATCGGTCGCCGGACATGGCTTGGTGATTCTCTCGGCCATCGCGCGCTGATACTCTTTCTTCATGAACTCAGTCGTAAGACCGATGTCCACCACATCCCATGGCAGCAGTTCATCGAGAGAACGCCGCCTGAGCGAATAATCAGTCCAACCTCGCATGGCTTGCCGCCAGTTGCCGGTGCGGTCCGCTTCCAGAATGAACTCCGAAACTCGGCGGTCGCCCAGCGAAAGCAACGCCTGAAGTTGTGCGATGCGCGATGACATCGCGCGCACTTCCACGTTGGGTATGCGCTTGAAGGTACGAGTCAGATATTTGATCTTTTGATCGATCACTTTTTCCGGTTGAATTGGTTCCCATTGGAACGGAGTCTGCGGCTTTGGAACGAACGCGTTGAGTGAAACGATAATCGAACCGACTCTGCCGCGCGGCCTGCCTGCCTCGATCATACGCTCGCGTATTCGCTCGGTGAGCGACACGATGGCATCAAGGTCTTCGTCTTCTTCGGTAGGCAGACCGATCATCATATAAAGCTTCAGGTTCGAGATACCGCGGTCAAAAATCATCTGAGCGATCTCGACCACCTGATCGTTCGTGAGGTCCTTGTTGATCACCCGGCGCAGTCTATCCGAGCCGGTTTCGGGTGCAATGGCTATCTGCTGGCCGTTGCGCCGCACCAGCGCATCCAGCAACTCAGGGGAAATCTGATCGAGCCGCAGCGACGAAACCGAGACCTGATAGTCGAGATCTTCAAGGCCAGCGAGAATCTGGTGAATCTCCGGATGGTCGCATACTGCTGTCGCCACCAGCCCAATTTTATCGGTGAACTTGCGCATCTCAGCCGCGCGGGCCAGGAGCTTCTCGGCCGAAAACACGCGCGGCGCAAGATACGAGTACCCCGCCCAGCAAAACCGGCAGCCCATCGAACACCCTCGCGAAATCTCCATCAAGTAGCGGCCGCTCATCTCGGTGTTGTCTGTTATGATTTCGCTCGCCGGTATGAAGTCGTCATCGAATTGGCCGTCGCCTTCCTGCTTGCGCATGGGATTGCGCATTGTGAAGACGCGCCGCGGAGCGCCGTTGGTAGGCTCAAGTTCCTTTACGCTTCCATCATCATTGTAGCGGATCTCATAGAAGCTGGGCACGTAGAAGCCAGGCTCGTGTGCAAGTCGCAACAGAAGGTCCTCACGCGACGTGGCGTCCTTCATTAATCTAATCAAAGCTGGCACAAGCACTTCGCCTTCACCCACGCAAACCACGTCAACAAAGTCGGCCACCGGTTCTGGGTTCAAGAATGCCGCCGCGCCGCCCATCACGACCAGCGGATGCCAGTGGTTTCGCTCCTTGGCCCTAACCGGAATCTTCGAGAGCCTGAGTAGCTTCGGAATGTTGAGATAGTCGGTCTCGAATGAAATCGAAATCGCCAGCACGTCGAATTCAGAGATTGCTGTTTCCGATTCCAGCGAGAGCAGCGGCGCCCCCGTCCGTTCGAGATCTTGTTCGATATCAGGGTCCGGGGTGAAGGCGCGTTCACAGGTCACACCCTCGTGAGAATTGAAGAGTTGATAGACAGCTTGAAAGCCAAGATTGGACATCCCGATGTAATACGTGTTCGCATAAGCTAGAGCTATATCCAGGCCCCGGCCATGTGGCTTGTGACTAACAAGTCCCACCTCACCGCTCAGTAGTTTCCGATATCGATCCCGTATCTTTTGCACCGTTCACGTCCTTTAATATGGTCCTGTCAGTTGAATATCTCCAGCAGGTCGGTGATCGACTCGGCGATGAAGTCGGGCCGCTCGCGCTCCAGCTCGGTTCGGGGCGCGGGGCCCCATAGCGCCGCCACCGTCCGAACCCCGGCAGCTCGCGCCGCAACGATATCATGTCGGCTGTCGCCAACGTAAGCTGCCGCTTGCGCGGGCTCGCTCAGCCGATGCAGAGCAGCCATTATCGGCTCGGGATGCGGCTTGTGAACGTCTGTGTCTTCCAGAAAAACCGCCGAGTCGATCAGCCCGTCGAGCGAACACAACCTAAGACCACGAAGGCCAAGCTCGCGGCTCTTCGAAGTCACCACCGCAATCACATAGCCTCGCCGGCGAAGCTCCGCCAAAACTTCACCCGTACGCTCGAAAGGGCGCGCCAACAAGTCGTGATTGGCGACGTTGTATGAGCGATATTCGGCCAGCAACTGATCGATGATGTCATTATCAACTTCGGCAAGTTCGGTCGAATGGCCGCCATTCTTACTGGCACGGGCCGCGACCAGCAATCGACGCATTGCGGCACGCAAAGGGGTGCCAAAGGTCTGAACAAGAGCTTCGCGCGAATGCTTAAAATCGCAAACCGTCTCCCAGGAGTATTGGAAGCATTGCAGTATAAGGTCGGTGCTGTCGATCAGCGTGCCGTCCAGGTCAAATAGGATTGCGTGCGTCTGAGAGTGCAACTCGTTTTAGTCTTCTTTCGAGGGTGCTGTCTGAGCGCGCATTATATTAGGCTTGGCCGATCAAGGCAAATGGTCCGGGCAAGAGCAACGCTTAAGCTACATCCAAAGAGAGCGAGGGTTCCTTGAATTGATGCCTTGATGGATCCGCTCTGGTGTGCATAGCGCTGACCTGGATAGTGAATGCCGCATGGATAGTGAATGGGCAGCCGATCGGACACTTTGTATCCAAACAAAGGCGGGGTCCTTAAGATGATATGGCCTAAAACGCAAAGGGGAGATGCTCTTTTATTCTCTCAGCATAAGGGGGTTATAGGCCCATGCGTGGATAGTAACTTCCAGGCTCTGGGCGACGTGGCACAATCGATGCCTACCGTTGGCTGGCACGGGCTTGCCAAGTTTGGCTGTGTCCTGCTTAAAAGTATTTTGATTTAGTTCATTTTGTGGTTGCTTTACAGCGTGTTTGGGTTTATTATACGCCTTCTTTTCGCAGGTGTAAGACTCGCAGTTTCTATCTCGGAGCCCCAGCGCTGAAGCGCAAGTAAGGCAGCGCGGAAGGCACAACCAAGACTTTGTTGCAGAAGAACTGGAAACGAAAGCCGTTGGACAGACGGTTCGCACCGATTGGCGCCGCTCGATACGACGTTGCACCGGGCGCTAGCAGTAGGCGCGAGAATCTCCGGAGTCTTATCGGAGAATGTTCCGTTTGAACGTGCTTCCAAATTCTTGCGCCCGGCGGCGTTCGTCGGGTCCAGATATTTTGAACCGGATTTCCAAAAACTTTGGAGAGGGATAAACGATGAACATAAAGAGAACGGTTTTCATGGCAGTGCTAGTGGTGGCAGTAGCCGCATTGGCAATGCCGCTAGTGGG
>JBGQGO010000200.1:0-9247 GCA_041497455.1 Blastocatellia bacterium
TACTACGAACTCGTTCAGAGGAGGCCACACAATGAAAAACAAAGTAACTCGTCGAGACTTCTTTCGCACCGGTGCAGTCGCCGGGCTGGGAGCGCGGCTGTTCGGCGGTTTGGCGCCGGTCACGTTTGCTCAATCAAAAGGCTCGCGCCCGCTTGTCGTCTCGAGCGCCAACGGACTGCGCGCGACGGCGAAAGCAATGGAGCTGATTCGCGAGGGCAAAGACACCCTCGACGCAGTAGTCGCCGGAGTCGCCATCGTGGAAGACGACCCAAAGGATATGAGCGTCGGCTACGGCGGCTTGCCCAATGAAGACGGAGTGGTCGAGCTCGACGCGAGCGTAATGCACGGCCCGACCAAACGCGCCGGCGCGGTCGCTTCGATTCAACGGATCAAGAACCCGGCGCAGGTTGCGAAGATGGTGATGGAACGAACTGATCACGTGCTGCTGGTTGGACCGGGAGCGCTGCGGTTCGCGCTCGCTCACGGGTTCAAAGACCAGGAGTTATTGACTGACGAAGCGCGAATCGTGTGGCTGCGATGGAAAGAGCGCATGAGCGAAGACGACGCGTGGGGACCGGGGCTCGCGGCGCCTGACGCTCCGCCTAAGCAGAGCAAGCTTCTGAACGGCGATCCGGTGCGCGCGGAGTTGATTGCGCTGGCTGATGAGTACATCGCCCACCCACCGACCGGAACCATCAACTGCATCGCGGTCAACGAGCGCGGAGACATATCCGGCACGACGACAACCAGCGGCCTGTTTCACAAGCTGGCTGGCCGCGTTGGTGATTCACCGCTTATCGGCTGCGGGCTGTTCGTCGACAACGAAGTGGGAGCGGCGGGCTCGACCGGCCGTGGCGAAGAGTGCATAAAGATCAACGGCGCGCACACCGTGGTCGAGATGATGCGCAAAGGCATGTCTCCGACTGACGCCGCGCTCGAAGCGTGCAAGCGGGTGGCTGCCAACTACAACAACGACAAGGCGAAGCTCAAAAAGGTCAGCATCAATTTTTACGCGCTGAACAAGAACGGCGAGCACGGCGCAGCTACTTTGTGGGGCTACTCGGTGAACTCTCGCGGCGAGCGCAGGCGGGGCCAGTACGCGGTGCACGACGGCAAAGAGAATAAGCTCCACGATGTCGCGTATGTGTTCGAATCGCCAGACAAGTAGAAGTAGCACAGACTTCAGTCCGTGAAGTTCGTAGTTCGGCCTTCAGGCGGAAGTTCGTAAACGCGCAACTGTTACAACGGTCGGTTACGAACTTCCGCCTGAAGGCCGAACTACGAACTTCACAGACTAGAGTCTATGCTACATCCGCTGCAAACGCGGAGAGTCTCTATGACCAAACGTCGCTTGATCTTCGCAGCGAGCACCCTCATCACGACCCTCGCGCTTCTGCAAATCGCATCGGCTCAGTCGAAGCTGCGCGCCCGCGATCTAGGGATTCCATTTGAGGGCACGCCAGGAGCGCTCAACGCCATCACCGACGTGAAGGGCATCGAGGTCGGTCACACCACGCTCATATCCGGCGAAGGCAAACTCCAGGTCGGCCTTGGTCCGGTTCGAACCGGCGTCACTGCAATCCTCCCGCGCGGCAAGCAGTCATCGAACGATCCCGTGTTCGCCGGGTGGTTCTCGCTCAACGGCAACGGCGAGATGACCGGCACGACCTGGCTGGAGGAGTCGGGCTTTCTCGAAGGCCCAATCATGATCACCAACACGCACAGCGTCGGCGTCGTCCGCGATGCCGTGATCGCCTGGCGAGTGAAGCGCGGCCCTCCTGACGCTTCGGGCTACTGGTGGTCGCTGCCGATCGTCGCCGAGACCTACGACGGATACTTGAATGACATAAACGGATTTCACGTGAAGCCCAGTCACGCGTTTGATGCTCTCGATGGCGCCAAGCCAGGAGCTCTCGCCGAAGGCAACGTTGGCGGCGGGACTGGAATGGTCTGCTACGGCTTCAAGGGCGGTATCGGAACGGCGTCCAGGAAGCTGGATCAGAACGCGGGCGGGTACACCGTGGGGGTGCTGGTGCAGGCGAACTTCGGGCGGCGCAATCAGCTTCGAATCGCGGGCGTTCCCATTGGGACTGAAATCACCGAAGGGACTCTCTCGTCCAACGACGGCGGGCCTCGCGATGATGTGGGTTCGATCATCATCGTAGTTGCGACCGACGCGCCGCTGCTATCGCATCAACTGAAAAGACTAGCTCGCCGCGCAGCTCTTGGAGTCGCCAGGACAGGCAGTAGTTCAGGCAACGGATCCGGAGACATCTTCGTCGCCTTCTCTACGGCGAATCCCGAAGCGGCAAAGCCCGCCGGGACGATTCAATTGACGATGCTCCCAAATGATCGAATGAACCCGCTGTTCGAGGCTACGGTTCAAGCGACCGAAGAAGCAATCGTCAACGCGCTGATTGCGGCGGAAACGATGACGGGGGTCGATGGTCACAAGGTCATCGCGCTCCCGCATGACCGATTGAGGCAGGTGATGAGAAAATATAACCGACTCGTTGAAGGCAAGCCGAATTAATCGAACTGCGATTCCGGTCTCATTAGAGTTAGAGTGTTCGATAGCCCTAAAATAGTGCCGGACAAGTGACTGACGAGTAGTCTCAGTGAGAATAGGGTTTAGGTAAGGAGCTTTATTGATTAGCCGCCATCCATTGACCTGGGAACTTCCCTCGGACGAGTTGGGAGGCGCGTCGGGAGCGAGTTATTTTTACGTTCTTACGATTGGTAAGCGCGACACAACCGAGTATCCGTATGCTGTCGCCAATGAGAAGATCGCGAGCGAGTTAGGGCGCGCGATTGGCTTGCGGATTCCCGAAGTGCTTCTTTATCCAGTTGCTGGTGACTGGTACAGCTTCTCTCACTTCATAAGACAAACAGAGTCTGGCGAGACAGAGCCTGAAGGCACTGCGCGGGAGATCGCGACCTTCTTTGCTGAGAATCCGACCGAATTACAAGGCATGATCTTGTTTGACTTGTTCATTTGTAACAACGATCGAAAGACAGATAACTTTGTTATCGGCGAGGATCAAAAGGTCTGGCTGATTGATCACGCGAACGCACTCTTCTATCGACACACTGGAGGCAGCCAACACGGAATATCTAGGCTTCTCGCCATCAAACATGATCTGAGCACCATGTTGGATAAACCGCATCGCTTTATCGAAGCTCTGAACTCATGGGAACATATAGACATGTGGTGCGACCGAATTTCTCAGATTCCGCCGTATTTCATCAGGGCGGTAGTGGACAACCTGCCGGTGGGTATTCTGAATGGTGACGAACGCGACTTCCTCTATGACTTTTTGCAGGAAAGGAAGCTTTCCATGCGATCCGTTATTGAGGGACATCGTTCGCTTTTCCCTGCACTAAGAAACCGCGGAGGGGAAGAAGATGAATGAACGACCATATCTGTACCAAATCATTCGTTATGTGGCGGACCTACGGCGCATGGAACCGCAGAACATCGGGGTTCTTGTTCAAAGCGCGACGCAGTTGAGACACCGTGTTTGGACTCACTTTCGCCCTTTGGGCGACAAGCCCGATTTCGACTCTGCGAACTTCCGCAAGTGGCGCGAATTCTTCGAGGAAGAAGTGAATGGTCCCCAAATCGCGCTATTCCAACCGCCCCGACACAGCCCGGAGTTCTTGGAATATCTACAGTCTCGCTGCAAAGGCAATTACGTTGTGACTCGTCCTTTGCACGTCGCGATGCGGACAGAAAACATTGACGAGGTTACCGAATATCTCTATGAGACGCTCGTCAGGTCGCCTGAGGAACCGGAGCCCGCCGAGCGGCCCGTTCAGAGGTTCAGAGAAGAACTGAAAGCGAAGAAACTCGATAAGAACAGATTACTCCGTCAAGATGAGTACGTGGATCTACCAAACGGAGAGGCTCAACTATTTCATTGGCAGTACGATCGAAACCACGGATCAAACGAACGGGTTTTGATCGAACCGATTCAGTGGTTGGGGAGGATTAGATTTACGCAGCTTGAATTGGAGCATGTTCTAAGCGCCGTGCGGAAGGTGCGCGCCGCTCATCTTCCCGCTCATCTCGTGGTAGTAATGGATAAGGTTGAACCACCTTCAGCAGGAGCGAGGGATGCTACAAAGCGTCTGTATGACAACTACGTGGCTGGTCAGAAGACGCTCCGGCAGGAAAGCGATGAGGTCATTGCAAGAATAGATGAATCGCAGAGTCTGGTTGAGCGAATCGAGACCGATCTGAGAGAGATGCTGCAACATCCTGCTTAGCCTAGCTCAGACGCAACCAAGTCAATCGATTGCTGTCAACCCATTGGAGTTTGAAGACCAAATGAAGCGGACCACCACCATAATTCTCCTAGTTGGTTCACTGTTAGTTCCCTCTTGCACCAGCGTGATAGGCAAGCGCGATGAATCCGGCGGCAAGCTTCGCGTCGGCATCGTCTTCGACATCGGCGGCAAGGACGACAAGTCTTTCAATGCTGCCGCGTGGGAAGGCGTCAAACGCGCCAAGGAAGAACTCGGCATATTTCTTCGCGACGTCGAGCCGGGCGATCCCACTTCGATCGAGCCTTCGATGCGAGCCTTCGCCGAACGCGGCTACGATCTGATCGTCGGCGTCGGTTTCGCTCAGGCGCCGATCATGGACGACGTCGCCCGCGACTATCCCAACTTGAAGTTCGCAATCATCGACGGTGTAATCGATCTGCCCAACGTCGCGTCACTGATCTTTAAAGAGCACCAGGGCTCTTTTCTAGTCGGGATGATCGCAGCGCGAACCTCGAAGACCGGCAAGATCGGATTCGTCGGCGGCATGGACATACCGCTCATCCACAAGTTCGAGACCGGCTACGCGGAAGGCGCGCGCTATGCGAATCCAAAGATCGAAGTCTTTGAGAACTACGTAGGGGTGACCGACGCGGCGTGGAACAATCCGGGCAAAGGCAAAGAGCTTGCAAAGGCCCAGATCGAGCGCGGCGCTGACATCATCTTTCAGGCAGCAGGCAACTCGGGGCTCGGCGTGTTCGACGCTGCGGAGGAGGTGAAAAAGCTTGCGATCGGCGTCGACTCGAATCAGAACTGGGTGAAGCCTGGATTCATACTGACCAGCATGATCAAACGGGTTGACGTATCGGTATTCAACAGCGTCAAGGACATGGTCGAAGGCCGCTTCAAGGGCGGCATTCACGAGCTTGGCCTGGAAAATGAAGGCGTCGGTTATGCTCTGGACGACTACAATCGAAACCTGATCCCGCAGTCGGTGCTCGATGAGGTCGAACGCGCGAAGCAAGACATCATCGCAGGCCGCATCAAAGTCACCGACGCTATGGCGGAAAAATAAAAGGCGGCAGGCAGTAGGCAGTAAGATTTTCCATTTTCCATTTTCCATTTGTCATTTTGGGACCACAGGTTAATGGAAAATGACAAATGGAAAATGACAAATGGAAAATGGAAAATGGAAAATCTTCTGCCTTCCGCCTGTTAGCGCAGAAACCGTATTGCCGAGGGAAGCACTCTTAGTCGTGCCGGAGTGAGGCCCACCATCTCCCCATCCAGATCGATGGCCATCGGCTCCTCCGAATTGATCGAGACTTCGCGAGCGCGCATCTCGGTTACCTTCGGGTTTTTCAGATGAGCACCCCGCTGGATGCGCGGCAACTCCCTTATAACATCCAAACGAGTAGCCCCGTCCGTTACGATCACGTCGAGCAGGCCGTCATCCAGCTCAGCGTGCGGCGCTAGCATCATCCCGCCGCCTGCGAACCTGCCGTTGGCGACGACGATCAGATTGCTATTGATCTTCATCTCGCGTTCATCGAGCCGAAGCGAAACCGCGATGTTCTTGTAGCGCCCCAGAGCGGCGATCGCCGCCGCTGCGAATCGCGCGCTCCCGCCGATCCATCGCGGTAAGCTCTCGCGCCACTTGTTCACCAGAGCCGATACATCACCGCCTAGCCCGAATGAAGCAACGTTGATGAAAGTCCGGGAAGCGCTCGCGCCATCCAGGTCCTGGAAGTCGGCCCGCGCAGCGTCGAGGAATCTGGTTTCTGAACTGATCAGCGCTCGAATCCAGTCGCTGCGACTCGTCAGCCCCAGAGATCGACGAAAGTCCGAGCCGGTCCCGCTCGGCAGCAGCCCTATCGACGCGGCGCTGTTAATAGCGCGCCCGCAATCATCGAAGTAGCCGTTCACGACTTCGCTGAGAGTGCCGTCGCCCCCAACCGCGACGATGCGAGTCACCCCGATGTTCAGCGCTTCGCGCGCGACTTCGGTAGCCTCGCCCGCGCGAGTGGTCACGTGCTCGTCAAAGTCAACACCAGCCGCAGCTACTTCCTGGCGCGCGTCAGCCCAGGCTCGCAGAGTTGCGCCACGAGCAGAAGCCGGGTTGATGATAAAGAGAGTCTGTTTCAAATCTAATAGAGTTGGTGGACTCCACCTGCCACAGCCTATTTGGACTGCGGCGACCTATTTGGACTGCGCCGCCCTGTTCCGCATTCAACGACTGTCGCATGCGTGGCGGCGCTTTTGTTTGCGTGTGGAAGACACTACCAAGAGCCCTGTTCTGCGGTCGTTCACTTCAATTATGCAAAAGCGCCGCCACCCATGCGACAGTCGTTGAATGCGGAATAGGGCGGCGCAGTCCAAATAGGTGACGCCCCCGCTACATCCCCGCGCGACAGCCTCGTCCACGGTCCAAATAGGCTGCCGCCGTCCAACTGCGTGGGTGGGATTGCAACTAAATACGCCCGTGTTATCGACTTTCTCAGCAGCGTGCTAGGCCGCGCCCGATGGTGCTGGCGCGCCTTCTTCCTTCAGTCTCTCGATCCTGGTCTCGACTATTCGGTTGCGAGCGGTCGATTGGACCGTCAGCTTCAGAGCGTTGTATTCGACGCTCTCGCCGCGCTTCAGCAGGCGGCCAGCTCGCGCCATCATGAATCCGGCTATCGTGTGATAAGCGTCCGACTCGGGCAGATTCAACTTGAGCAGCTTGTTCGCGTCTCTGATCGAAAGGTTGCCGCGAACGTTGTAAGCGCCGTCGGGCTCCTCGACTATTTGACGCGCGGCGGCTTCATCGTGCTCGTCGCGAATGTCCCCGACGATTTCTTCCAGCAGATCTTCAAGCGTGACCAGTCCTTCGACTCCCCCGTGTTCGTCTACGACCAGCGCCATGTGTTCGCTCGAACGTCGCAACTTTCGAAGCGCATCGTTGAGCTTCACGTTTGTCGGAATAATGACGGGAGTCCTGACAAACTCTTCGAAGCTCACAGCACCGCCGCGTCGAACCGCGCGGCTCAGATCCTTATGAAGCACTATGCCGATGATGTTGTCGAGCGAGTCGCGATAAATCGGCATGCGCGAGTAGCGAGTTTGCTCGAACACATCGAGCATCTCGGCGGGACTCAGTTCGGCGTCAAGAGCTTCGATCTCAGTTCGGGGCACCATCACGCTCTCGACCGTTGCGTCAGTGAAATCAAAGATGTTGTAGATCAACTGCCGCTCGTCTTCGATTAGGTGACCGCTTTTGTGGCTGAGCCCGACCAGGTGCCGCAACTCGTCTTCGGTGTAGGCTGCGGTGTGCTGGGCAGAGGAATGCAGGCCCAGCCAGCGAACGACCGTGGTGCCCGAACGGTCAAGCAGCATTATCGGCGCTTTGAAGACGCGGTAGAAAATGTGAATCGGCAGCGCCACAGCAAGCGCCAGCCGTTCGGCTCTTTCAAGCGCAAGGGTCTTTGGAACGAGCTCGCCAACCACGATATGCAGATAAGTGATAGACGCGAACGCTATGATGATGGCAATCGTGTGCGCGGCGACGGTTGAAGCGGCCCCCGGCAAAGTGCGCTCAAGCAGAGGCTGCAATACGTGCGCGAGGGTGTCTTCTCCTATCCATCCCAGCGCGAGGCTCGCCAGTGTGATTCCAAGTTGAAACGCGGAGATGTAAGCGGTGAGATTCTCGATAATCCGCATCACGGTTCGCGCGGGTCTGTTGCCCTCTGCAACGAGGGCGGCGATGCGCGACCGTCTTACGGTCACGAGCGCGAACTCCGAGGCGACGAAGAAACCATTCGCCAGCACCAGGACGAAAACAACGGCCAGCTTGAGGAGGACAGTCAATAGTGACGAGCCGCCCATAGACGGGGAGATTCTATCAAGGAGGATTGGCGATGACTATAGCAGTGCATCATGTCGCTCTTCGGCTAGACGACTGAACGTTAGTTGAGCTCGTTCCGGTCCAAACCAAGCGGTGAAAGAGTTCGTCCATGTGCTCGGGCGACTCGCGCATACCACGATCGAGCCACCACGTCAGCAATGACAGCAGAGCGCCCGCGTGGGCGAAGGCGATCGCGGGCCGCTCGCTTGCAGGAATCCCTCTACCTCGCGGCAATTCAGCCAGCCGACGCTCGATACCGCGGGCGAAATGTCCTCGCGCTAGTTCCAGATTTTCATGCACCTTGCCTGACTTAATCAGGGCGTCGAAGAACTGCCGCATTTCGCCGACGTGCGCGAAAAACTCTCGCACCGGCGCGACTCGGTCGGAGGCGTCTTTGTGCATCGAAAGCGCCATGGAGATTCTCTCAAAGAATTCATCTGTATCGCTCATCAAGAGGTCGTCCTTGTTGCTGAAGTGCACATAGAAGGTTGAGCGCCCCACGTCGGCGCGATCGAGCACGTTCTGCACGGTAATTGTGTTGAACGGCTTCTCCTGGATCAGCGCGACGAGCGCATCGCCGAGCGCGTCACGCGTGCGTCGCACCCGGGCGTCCATCTTTTGTTTCGAGTGATGCAGATGAACGTTGACGGCTCGTTTGCTTTTCGACATGTCGGCACTCTGTGTTCGGTTACGGCGCGTTTTGTCTTGCTGACTTCAGATCTGAGATCTCGTCAACACTTTCAACCTTAATTGTTCGCAACAAGCGCGGGCAAGCCGCCCTACGTCATGTTTGGATTCAGATGTCGGCCGGCAGCGCCTGTTCCCGCACAACTCAGCCCGCTTTGTCTGAGAACGGCTCAACGCGCGCTTACCATTCGAACTCTCGACGTTCCCTCTGCGTTAGGTTGGCTGAGTTTCGATAGAAAACCACATAACATTTGGAGGATGACAATATGCGTTTAGGAAGACTTGTGAGTTTGGTCCTGGTTACGGCATTCGCACTATACTGCTCAGTAACCGCAACGATACCGATGCAGCATAACGCAGCCGCCTCAGGCGATCTCATTTCCGGCGAATGGGACGCAACATTCTATGCGA
>JBGQGO010000201.1:0-9243 GCA_041497455.1 Blastocatellia bacterium
AACGTAGGCGTGTCGGCCGTGTGCACAAGCCCTCCCCACGTGCGCTTGCCGACGAGCACGCCGACCTTTCGGTACCTGAACATCCACGGCATCAGATCGCCGCCGGAACCAGCCATCTCGTTGACGATCATGACCTTCGGACCCCAAATGCCCGCCGAAGGACTCGTGAACGGATATCGCTCGCCCGCAACGTTGTTGAAGTAGCCGTCGAAGTCGCGCTGCAAAACGTCGATGATGTAGTCGGCCGCCGAGCCGCCGCCGTTGAACCGTTCATCGATGATGGCGCCCTTCTTTTCTTGCTGTGCGAAATAATACCGATTGAAGCTGGTGTAGCCCGGCTGCCCGGTGTTGGGCAGGTAAACGTACGCCAGTTGGCCACCCGAGAGTTTATCCACCATCCGGCGATTAGCCTCGACCCAAGCCCGCGTGCGAAGCCCTTGCTCGTTGGCGGCCGGAATCACCGTCACTTGCCGCGCGCCGTCCATCGCGGGACGGCTATTCACGGTGAGCACGGTCTGTCTGTTCGCCGACCCATCAAGCAGACGATAGATGTTGTCGGGCGCTTTCAGCTCGATCCCGTTGACCGCGACTATGAAGTCTCCTACTGAAACGTCGATGCCCGGCGCCGCGAGCGGCGCGCGAAGATCAGGGTTCCAACTCTCGTTGTCGTAGATTCGCGTGATCTTGTAGCGGTCGCTCTCGATCGCAAAGTCCGCGCCCAACAACCCGCCCGGTGACGGAGGCACATCGGGCATCGCTCCGCCGCGCACATAGGAATGCCCGATCGCGATCTCGGCGCCCATGTTATCGAGCAGGTAATTAAGGTCGGCACGATGATTCACATACGGCAGCAACTGGCCGTACATCTCCTTCATCTTTGGCCAGTCGGCGCCGTGGGTGTTCGGCACGTAGAGATAGTCGCGCTGATTTCGCCATCCCTCGTTGAAGATCTGTTTGAACTCCTCTTTCGGCTCGAGGTACATGCGCAGCGTAGCCGTCAGCCGTCCCTGGCCGGCTTGCGGCGGATTGCGATCGGCATCCACCAAGAAAAGCGAAGGAGCGGGCGGCGGGCCGGCTTGAGCATCCGGACCTCGTCCGCCGCCGCCGCCGGCACCACCGGCTCTGTAGACCAGCTTGTGACCGTCAGCGCTCACGTCGTAAGCTGCGACTCCGGTTACAAACGGCGTCGCCCGACGATCGCTCAGCCGGTAGCGGTGCAACGTACTGCCGGCGCCGCCGAGGCCTCCACCGCCACCGCGTCCTCCACCGCCGGCTGGCGCTTCAAGGTAGTAAACCGTACCAGCGACGCCCGCTTTCAGCTCCGAATACTGCCGCTCGGGAATCCCCGGCACCGAGACGATGCGCTGCTGCAGTCCTTCAAAATCGATCTGCACGGTCACCGGCGTTCGCGGTCCCCTGGGCGCTTGCGGAGCCTGATCGGCGTCCGCTGCGCCAGGATCCGCCGCTGCTCCGCCGCGGGCCCCTCGGAAGCCGCCGCCACCGGGAGTTGGCGCGCTTCCGACGCCCTTGTCCTCATCGCTCTCGGGAAGAAGCGGACTCGGCTCGCCTTTCTTGAGCAGCGCGCAATAGAGCCCGAACGTCTCATCGTGATCATATGAAGTCATGTCGAGCCACTGCGACCGCAGCCCGAAATCAGTCGACGCTAAAAACCAGAGATACTTCCCGCTCGCATCGAACGCGGGCCAGGTCGAGTCGGCGAGCCCGTCGGTAATCTGCTTTGTCTCGCCAGTCTCGACGTTGCTTATGAAGATCGCGTGATACATCGACTTCAACCTGCTCGAGTAAGCAACCCATTTCGAATCGGGAGCCCATACCGGGTTGAGAGTGCGCTGCGGAACCATCCACGGGTCGTTGCCCACAATCTTCGCCTTGCCCGTTTCGACGTCGAGCACCCATACGTGCAGGTTGGTGTCCGTGTACATGATCTTCTTCGAGTCCGGGGACCACGACGGCGTGTAATAGTGCGTCGGATGATCGAGCGCAATCTCGCGAGGCGGCGCGATTCCATCCTGCGCCTCGATCACAATCTTGTACTCGCCCGACTTGTCGCTGAAATACGAGACGTACTTTCCATCCGGCGACCACGCCGGATCGCGTTCAGCCGAGCCGCTCGAATTAGTGAGATTTCTAACGTCGCCCTTCTCGGCAGGAATCGTGAAGATCTCGCCGCGCGATTCGAGCACCACCCGCTTACCGGTAGGTGAAAGCGCAATGTTGGTCATCGACCTGGAAACGTCCTCCCATCGCGGCATCATCCACGGGAAGTCGCCGGCCGCGGTGATGTTCACGATGTGCTCTTTGCCGCTTCTGGGATCAAGCTCGTGGATGTAGCCGGCCTGCTCGAACACAACCGCGCCCGGGCATGCGTCGAGCGTCTTCACGTCGAAATCATTGAACCTCGTGACTTGCGTCAGCCGTTTAGACTTGGTGTCATACGCCCAGACGTTCGCCACACCGTCGCGATCCGAGATGAAGTAAACCGTGTCGCCCACCCACGCGGGATCGACGTCTTTCGAATCAGTCCACGGCGGCGACACCAGATCGTAGCTCTTCAAATCCACTATCCAGATCGGGCGGTTCTGACCCCCGCGGTAGTTGCGCCGCTCTTCGTCCCACGAGTTGTTCATCCGGTACGCTACTCGGGAACCGTCCGGCGAGATCTTGCCTTGATAAGCTCGAGGCAACGCCATCGGCTCCTCGACGCCGCCCGAAGCGGGCACAGTCCAGAAGCGCGGCGCGCCGCTCGGCGCCCAGGTCGCGCGCGAGGATGCGAACATCACCGCTTTGCCGTCAGGAGTCCAACCTTGAACGACATCGCTACCGGGGTGCCACGTCAACCGCTTTGGCTCACCGCCTTCCGACGGCACAACGTAGACGTCGTTATTGCCGGCGTACTCGCCGCTGAACGCAATCCACTTCCCATCAGGCGAGAAATGTGGGCTCAAGGTCTGCCCCTGGAAGCTGGTAACCCGGCGAGCCGCGCCGCCCGCGCGTTCGACTATCCAGATATTATTGGCGTAGGCGAACGCAATGTGCGTTGCGCTCACCGTGGGGGAGCGCAACAAACGCGTCGCGCCTCCGTTTGCCGTTGCGACTCTTGTTGCGGAGAGAGTGGCAAGCCCGGCAAGAATCAGACCGGCGAGTATGAGGATGGTGCGACAGCGAAGCACACCGAGAACGATACGCTTTGACATGGTTCTGCCTCCCGACGAATTAGTAGTTCAAGGAATGAGGAAGTATGTATCACGAAGCAGGTCGGCGGTCAAAGCGAACCCCTGCGCGGTTTGAGCTGTAGCGGAAAACGTGCGGCCAAGCCAGTGCGCTGCGGGCTGAGTTTTGTTGATTCTCGAAAGGAAGCGATCAGGCGTTTAGCTGTGATTTCATCGTACGCGCCATAGCTCAAGCGGTCCGTGAAATCCAGCGAGAAGCCGTTCATAGCCATCCCATCCAGATCGGCGCTGAATCTTCAGCGATGAATTTCACGTAAGGCGTCTCGACGCCTTCATTGCGAGCCTCATCCACGATTGCAGAGACTTTGGCGCTCTCAGCGGTATGCCCCAAGAGACGGCCAT
Source organism: Blastocatellia bacterium (assembly GCA_041497455.1). Taxonomy (GTDB): domain Bacteria; phylum Acidobacteriota; class Blastocatellia; order UBA7656; family UBA7656; genus Onstottus_A. The sequence goes on from JBGQGO010000201.1 coordinate 3,594, forward strand.
CGCGAAGCACGACCCATTGACCGGAGTACTCGTGACCGTGTTGCACTATCCAATTCCTCTCTGTCGAGAGGTCCACTTTCCCGAGTGACGATTTGCGAGTCTGTGGAAGGGTTTTCGCAGTCATAAGCCCACCGTCCAGAACACGCCCATTATGCAGTCAGCAGTTACTTCGCCGCAATCGCATATCGACAAGCTCTTAGGTCTAGCCTAGTCGCCGCGTCTATGCATCAGGTCATAGCCCTAGCGAGGAGGCATGGGCAACTCCGAGCGATTTGCAATATTGCTGGCCTGGCCCCGACCCTGAGCATGACATCTTCCGGTGTCTCCAATCACTCTATCAGAGCTTCCCAATCCTCCGCGTTAACAAGAGCAAAACCCTTGCCCATCACGGTTACGAACTGAACAGGTTGCAATGCATCCAATGTAGTGAGATTTATAGTCTCGATCTGCTCGCAAAGGAAGTGAAGGGGCTCAGGACCTGCCTTTTCTTCCATTCTCACCAGCGGCGGCTAAAACTGGCTCTGGCCGGGAGATTTCAATTCAATGTGACAACAAAAACTGCTTGACATCTTTTTCTATGTGAGTATAATCGCGTTGTTTCTCTTGTTCCATTGCTAACAAGTTGAAGGTTGCTGGTTTCCCCGGCTCTCTATGTGAGGGTTGTTCTGCGTCTGAGTCAGAGAGTCAGAGACACGACGCTTGCTGGGTCGGACACTAACCTCGACCCGATCTGCTGAGTTCCATCTAAACGACGCTGCTGGAGCGCGGAGGACCCTGTTATGGCGAGAAAGCTTAGAGTGCTAACGCAAGTCATGGTTGTCTCTTTGGTGCTTCAGACGCTGGCGCCGCAGTCGGCGTTGGCCTTCAAACCGAACGAAGCTGGGCACCTCGGTATTACAAGCACGGCGCTTAGAGCAACCCAGAGAGTTGTGAGTGGGGAGACTCTTACGTTCTCGGACCGCGCCATCCAACAGATCCGAGACGCGAACAAGGACACTGACTGCCTGTCCTGTCAGGCTAACGCTTCGCTTCACTTCGATGACGAATCATTTGCAAACGCCACGGCTCGGTTGACGAACCTCAAAGCAAGCGTCATAACTAAGATCACAGCGTCGTCCCCAGACGGTGCTTCCGCGCGCAAGGATCTCGGCGGAGCGCTTCACACGCTCCAAGACTTCTACGCCCACAGCAACTGGGTGGAGCTTGGCAACGGCAGCATCGACTCGAGGCTCGGTCGATCTACGTACGGTGGCTTACCGCTGTCAGTTGCAACCTGCCCTGCTAATTCGGGAACACTGGGCGGCAGCGGGCTTACGTCTTTGACCTCCGGGTATTTCAAGATACCCCTGTGTGACCCTCCGACTGGCAAATGTCGTCATGGCATTCCTTTCGTCTGCCCGTCTGGTCTGAACAAGGACGAGCCCAGCAGAACCGGTTATACCTCGGCCCGCGCCCTTGCCGTTCAAGCCAGCCAGGACTTTCTAAATCAAATACTGGACGCATCGGGCGTTGCCGGAAACGCAAAAGCGATCAAAGGCATTATGGACATCAGGTCCACTCTGGGAATGGTAATCGATACGACCGGAAGCATGGGCGGTATCATTGACAACGTGAAGGCGCAGGTGGCACAGATCGTCAACAGCGTTCGTGGTACCGACGACGAGCCTTCCCAGTACTTGCTTCAGGCCTTCAGTGATCCCGATGTTGCTGGCGCATTCGTGACCCAGGACGCTGACGCTTTTCTCGCCGCCGTCAACAGCCTGTTTGCTGACGGGGGCGGAGACTGCCCCGAACTATCGCAGACCGGACTACTACGCGCGGTGGCCGCAAGTCAATCGGATGCCAGGCTGTACCTGTTCACCGACGCAAGCTCAAAAGATGCGTCGCTGGTGGGCAGCGTGATTGCAGCGGCACAGGCCAAGCAAATCCAGATCACACCGTTGTTGTTTGGATCTTGCTCACCAATCGATCCGGCGTATGTCAGAGAAGCACAGGAGACCGGCGGGCAGTTGTTCTTCCTGAGCCCATCTGAGGCTGGACTTACTTTTAGTCTGATCAGGCCCCAACTAAAAAACAACCTCGTTCCTGTGATGTCGGCGAGCGGAACTCTCAGCGGAGGTTCGAAGGAGTTTCCAATACCCATCGACTCCACCGTGCAGAGCGCAACCTTTTCAGTATCGATTGACTTCAAGGGGCCTATCAATCTCTTACGACCCTCTGGGGTAGCGGTGACATCAGGCGATCCTGGGGTGACAATCACCGAGCTGAGTTCGGGCCGGGTTGTGACCGTGAATGCACCCGAGACAGGCTTGTGGCGATTGCAGGCTGGCGGCTCCGGTTCCTTCACAGTTGAGGCGCGTGCAAACAGTGCACTTCAGTTCAACAGCTTCGAGTTTGTTGAACTGACCGGGCGGCCTGCGCACGAGGGCCTCTTCCCGATCGCGGGCCAGCCAGTGATCAACACCGATGAAACGGGTCTAGCCACGTTGTCGGGCCCATTTACGACTGCCAACTTCGCACTCGTTTCCCAAGCCGGCGACACCCTTCAGACAGTCGCCCTCGCGCAGGGCGACCCCAATGCGGCTGCCGATCAGTTTGACGGCGTGTTCAGGCCGCCGGCGCAGCCGTTCAGAGTAGTCGTTAGCGGCCTGGATCAGAATGGTCTGCCTTACCAGAGGCTTTTCTCATCTTTATTCCGCGCTCAGTCGGTTGAGGTGAAGATCAACAATACAGTGTCGAATCTGGCTGCTGGTTCGACCACCAGGCTCAGCTTCATCGCGCACAATCTTGGCGCCGACGGGACGTTCCAGATTCTTGCCGCAGATAACCGCGGTTTTATTAGCAGTGTGCAGCCAGCCTCGCTTACGCTCATCGCCGGCGGTTCGGGCAACCTCAGTGTGGACGTGAGCGTCCCCGCTGGGACGCCTGATGGCACCGACGTTTCTATTGCCGTTACTGCTACCAGCACCAGCGTCCCGACCATCACTAATAGCGCCACTCAGACCTTAAGCGTTGGAGGGGTGACAGTTGACACGACGCCACCCACAATCACTTGTCCGGCTAACGTCACCGCAAAGTCCGCCACGATCAATGATCCGTGCGTCGTCGTTAACTTCTCGGCTACCGCGAGTGATAACCTTCCGGGTGCGACGGTGGTGTGCAATCCACCATCAGGCTCTTGTTTTCCGGTTGGCACGACTACGGTGACATGCACAGCCACAGACGCATCAGGTAACACCGCGAGTTGCAGCTTCACTGTGACAGCCTTCAACATCTGCTTGCAGGATGACAGCAATCCAAGCATTGTCTTCCTTGGCAACACGCTAACAGGGGCTTATCGCTTCTGCTGCGGAGGAACGGTGTTCACCGGCATCGCTCAGGTGACTAGGCAAGGAAACATAGCTACATTCCAGCACAACGCGGGAGGTCGGCGAGTGCTTGCCAAGGATGATGAAGGAGTGTTCAAAGGGACCGCGTCGCTGCAGTCGCCCCCTGGCACGACAATTTGCACGATCACCGACAGAGACACTCGCAACAATAGCTGCGTCTGTCAGTGATGAAGACTAAGAAAAAGGAGCAAAGCCACGATCGGAAATAGCAGCAAGCGTCGTCGAGGCTTGCCTTCGCACAGCGGAACTTTCTGATTGGCGCTGTGGTGACGAGCCCGCGCAGGCTGGTCAAAGGACGTGCAAAGCACGGCAAGGAGGTCGCCGCTCGATGAGGGGAGTTCGGGGATGAGGCAACAAATGTGTCGAGGTCTGGCACTGGCAGTCATAGCCATTACCGGCCTCCTTGTTCACGACGCCATAGCGACCCCGCCACAGACAGGCACGTCACGACACGTGAAGGAATTCTTGCGATTGGCCCGGTCGGAACTCGCGACCGGCGATAAGTGTGTTGAGGCAACGAAGTATGTGCGGGAGCTGCCACTCAGGCAGCAACTTGCGTTAGCTCGAGCCATCGTTAATGATCCAGACGCCCGCATTGGCTATGTTGGAGCGAACATTCTTATCGCGAATGGGCATGCTCAGGAGGCGGTGCCCGCTCTGGCGGCAATCGTTGCCAGCGGACGTCATCAAACGCAGCTTAACGGGCGGCTCGGTTACGAATGGCTACACGGTGACGACGACAGCCTGTTCCTGCGCTTGATGATCAGGATCAACCGCTACCTGTTGGCCAACTTGAGTAGATACACTGGTGAGGAACGAAGGCGAGTCGAGAGCGTCTTGATGGGAGGGCTCCTTAATCGGTCGTCGGAGGCTTTTTCCAAAGCGAAGGCTAAGAAACTGATTTCTGAATGGGACTCGGAGTTCAGGGGACGACGGTAACCCCGATACCGACGGTTTAGGAGACCTGAAGTCCGGCGACAGTCAAATTCAAGCAGCGTTCGTGAGTTCAAGGTGTAGCTGTGTTGGGGCTTCCTGTTGCGCTGTTAGGTTCCTATGTATAACCACGCATCAGAAAAGTTCTCAACCAATACTGCTGAAAGAAGAAGCAACTGAATGATCACCAGTATCCAGTAGCCTTTGTGCCGCCGTGCAGAGACAACCAAAAGAAGCAGCGTAGCAACGCCGATTGCGAACACTGCGATACCCCAAACTCCCTCTGTCCGAAACCCGGGAGAAAAGAACGTTAGTGCCAGCAGAGGCAGAATGCCCAAGACGAATCCAGCAACTCCGAAGATGGACGCTGTGTGACGCGAACTTCTTGCAACTTCGTTCATTGCTTTTGTTTCCTAGTGTTGGACTGACCTTGGACCGTCAGCACCGATCTTGGGGCTGATGCGCTGTCCAAACGACATGCGCGCGGCTACGAGTCTGATCCTGATGGCTCAATCGGTCTTACCTAGATTTCTAGTTGAAGTCCGCCTAGACGCTTGGCCATCCGCATCCAACACGACTGGGATCGAGCGGCCACTCTCGCGCTCGAATGAACGGGTCTACTTCTTGCGCTTCTGTACCTCTGCGAGCATCCGTTCGGCGGCGCTGTTCTGGAACTCTAGATTCTGTGAGTTCAATTGAATCGCTTTCTTGAGTTCATCCTCGGCGCGAGACCAGTCTTTCTTGCTCTTCGACTGTGAATAATAAATCGCGAGGTTTAGATGAGGCAGCGCGCTGTTAGGCTCGAGCTTCGTCGCACGCTCGATGTCTTTGACGCCGTCCTTCTCGCCTTTCATAACTCGCGCAAGCCCAAGCCCCGCAACAGGCGCAGCGTTGCTTGGCTCGATCTCGCTCGCTTTGCGATAGGCATCAATCGCTTCCTTGAACTTACCTCCGCCGTAATACGCCAGCCCAAGCGCCGTGTGCGCCGAAGCCCATCGAGGTTCCTGCTGAGTGACCTTTACGAGAGCGGCTTCCGCGCCCGCCGCGTCATTGGAAGCGAGCAACACAACTCCCAACTGGTAGCGCGCGGCAGCCAGTGAGTCGTCCAGCTTCAGTGCGTTCTCGAACTCGGAGCGGGCTGCGGCCGGTCCGCTGACGCTGCCGCCGGCGTCGCCCTGCCCCCCGCTATCAACCTTCGCCGGCGCCGCGCCCGCAGCCTGCCAGTCGCGCAAGGCGATCGCTCCTCTGAGGTACGCGGCCTGGGCCTGTACGCGAGCATCGTCCTTCTTCAACGCAAGCGCGTTTGTCGAAGCGTCCAGCGCGCGCAC
>JBGQGO010000202.1:0-9143 GCA_041497455.1 Blastocatellia bacterium
AACAGGGACGACGCTTGTGCTCTGAACGGTGGGTTCATCAACAAGCCCAGTCGCTCCATCGCCGAAATGCGCGGAGACCTTAAAGGAACTGGCCGATGCCAACGCAACCGCCCAGCCTTTATCAGTCGCGGTGCTCACAGCCGGGCGCGAGCCAATAACTTGCGGGAAGGTACCGGTGCCAGCCCCAGTCCTCTTGATCCAAAACTCCACCGTCCAACTTCCCGCGCCGGGCTTAAGAGACGCGCTGTTAGCCACCGACATGGAGCCGGTTGTGCCGTTCAGGTCGAGCGCCGGATTGGGGGCTAGCTCCAAATCGCCGACCGCCGTTGTTTCACCAGGTATCACCGTTGCTGCCGCGGCCACGCGCGTAAGCGTCCCGGTAGCAAACTGCGTTTGTGTGTCATCGTTCACCACGGCGGGGGCGCCGTTTATGCTAGCCGTTAGCCGTTGAAGAAACGGTGTGACCGCCTGATCGCCGCTCGTGAGCGTCTGCCTTATGCTCAGCGTCTTGCCCGACAGATCGTTATTTGTGCCTGATTGTCCCACCACCCGCAGGTTGTCCGAGTCGAGCAAAACGTCGCGCTTGGGCACCAGCAAGAGGTTCGAGCCTCCAAACACGATTGAAACATTCCCGGCGTTTGCCCCCGACGCCCCGGCTGCCCCCGGCGCCCCGGCGATCATGTCGGGGATGTTGTCGGAGTTTTCTGCGGTATTGTAATTGCCCGCCGCGACGGTTGAGCCGAGACGGTCTCCCGACGCCGCTCCGAACATAGTTACGGTTGCGCCGCCGCTGAACAGGTCAATCCGTTTTTCGTTGCCCGCAGCCGGGTTGAGGGCCGCGCCTCCCATTACGACATAAGCCTCGCCGGCGCTCGGGCGGTCTTCGCTTGGACCATCGGCGTCAGGCGCCCCGCCCAACAGGTCGAGTATGCCATCGCCGGTCACATCGCCGGCAGCAACCGAGACTCCCAGGTGATCTGAGCTGTCGGCGCCATAAACTGAATCGTTTTGCTGAACGGCGTTTATGTCGAATGTCTTTGTAGTGCCCACCGCCGGAGTAAGATTGAGCCCCCCGAATACCACGAAGACTGCTCCGGTATCGGTGGCCGCAGGAACACCGGTCGTCGCTGGCCTGTCGGAAAGCGGCGCGCCCATTATCAGGTCCACGGCCCCGCCCCCGTTCACATCCCCCGTGGCGACCGACGCGCCTAGCGCATCACCAGTCTTTCCGAGTATCACGACGTTGGCCGCCGTGGTTCCGAAATCGAAAACGGTTGTCGCGCCCGCGACTGGGTTGAGAATCGCTCCGCCGAATTGCGCGTAGGCTGCCCCGGCGCCTGGTCTAGCACTTCCGAGTCCGGCGTTTCCGGGAGCACCAACCAGAATATCTTTAACAGCTTGCTGGGCAGGCGTCTGAACGGCGAGTCCCCCAACATTGCCCACCGCGACTGCTGCGCCAAACTGATCATCTGGGTTGACTCCGAAAAGCGCGACGTTGGCGGCGTTCGTGGTGGCGAGATCGATGGTAGCAGGATTGCCCAGGGAAGCCGCGCCGAAAATCACGAACGCGGCTCCGGTGTCAACGCGGGGCGCAGGTGGCGGGGTTGTGGCTCCTGGGAAATCGGCCCCGGGCGCTCCGATCACGATGTCATCGATGCCGTCGCCATTAACATCGCCTACTGCCACAGAGAACCCAAGCTTGTCGCCGGACTTCGCGCCCAGTATTGATAGATTCGCTTCACCGGCGCCTGTATCAATCGCTCCCGGTAACGCCGTTCTTCCGAGAACGACGTAAGCGATTCCTGCGCCGGTGCGAATCTGGACCGGGCCTCCGGCCGGCGTTACGGTAAAGGTCGCGTCGGGAGCGCCGACAACGATGTCTGGAATGCCGTCACCATTCACATCGCCTGTGGCGATGGCTCGTGCGCGTAAGTTGGCGAGATTCACACCAAAAGTTGCGGGAGATCCGTTGCCGCTAAGGTGTTGGTTTGTTGTCGCGCCTAGAATCGTCGTGGTTGCTTCAGTACCGACATCAATGATCCGGAGCACTTGGATTTGCTGGAACTCAGCGCTCACGGAAAAAATCACCGCAGACAGGATTATCGCAGTGAGGAATGCCACCGGCAGAAATGTTCTGCGGGTTGGCCTCGTCCTCTTTTTGTAAAAGTTCATTTGGACTCTGCCCTCCTCCAGGTAAGTTCTAGCCGGTTCGTATTGCCCACTGACGGTCACGTTGAGAAAAGCTCGGAAAGAGCTTGAGCGCCCCTTCTTAGTTCGAGCGCTTCTTGCTTTGTCTTGGGCCTGGGAAGCTCCTCACGATCCACTGTTGCCAGTGTAGCACCCGGTGCTGGTCTTGAGCAATCGCGGTACCCCTGACCGAACGAGACCCCCGTTAACACGATTCGTCAATCAGGTCCCTGGCCCTAAGGTGAAAGGAACGTCCTTCAGTTCAACGCCGTTGGTTGATCCGTCTTTCGAGGTGATGACAAATCAAAAGCTGCAACTCATGTGCCCGACAGCGAGCGGCTGGGTCTTCGCCCAATACGGCCAAAAAAGCTGGTCCACTGCCTGAATGGGTCTCCACTGAGAGCCTGACGGTATACTAAGTTCGTCAACAAAGTATCCACTCGACATTCAATACCCATTCGGCATCATCGGCATCTAGTATTAGATCGCAAGTTGCGATCAGTCGCTGGAGAGTTGTACCTTGTCAGAGAACCGGCTCAGCTTGTTTGATACGGAGGTAGATCGATGACATCGTCTGCGGCGAGACGCGTCTGTGCGGATCGCGCGTTAGTTGCCTTGCTCGTTTGCTTGCACTTGCTCGGGGTGGTGGGCGTGTCGGCGACGCTATCAAAGAGCAAGTCGCAGGCGCCTGCTCAGCAGCAGACGACTGCGCAACAGCCTGAAACACTCGATTCGCTGCGTGGTCGTATCGCCGCACATATCGCGCAAGCCAGATTCGCCCCTGCTGCGTGGGGAGTGAAGATCGTCTCGATCGAGACAGGCAAGTCACTCTACGAGCATAATCCGGAGAAGTATTTCAATCCGGCGTCCAATGCCAAGCTCTACACTGCGGCGCTGGCGCTCGATCGCCTCGGCGTAGACTATCGAATAAAGACCTCGCTGTATTCGACGGCGAGACCCGATGCGTCGGGCACGCTTAAGGCCGACTTGATAGTGTATGGCCGGGGCGATCCCACAATGGCTGCGCGGCTGAACGGGGGCGACTACTTCAAGGGGATCGAGCCGCTCATCACCCAACTGGTTAACGCCGGAGTGAGACGCATCGAAGGTGACCTCGTTGGCGACGAGAGCTACTTCGCGGGCCCCCCCTTCGGGTCCGGATGGGAGTGGGATGACCTTCAAGCTTATTACGGAGCTGAAGTGTCGGCGCTTACCATCGACGACAACGCGCTCGATTTGTTCGTGAAACCCGCCGACCGCTCAGGCATTCCGTGCCGCATCACGACTGGCCCGCCAACGTCGTTCGTCACTCTGATCAATCGAACTCAGACCTCGGCCAAAGGAAGTGAATCGCGAATTGTGGTGTATCGGCCGGTCGGTGAAAATATCATCTACGTTTCCGGGCGTCTGCCGATCGACAGCTCCGGCTACTACAACTCGGTTGCGGTTCACAATCCGGCGGGGTTGTTCGTGAGCCTCTTAAAAGACGCGCTTGCGCAGCGCGGGATCGCGGTCACGGGCCGAACGCGGGTGATCGATTGGAAGTACCGGGAAGTGACGGCGCTTGATCTGACGAAGCTGATCGAGCTGGGCTCGGTTGATTCTATGCCACTTGCGGACATAGTGCGCGAGACGCTCAAGCCGTCGCAGAACCTCTATGCCCAGTTGCTGCTGCTTCAAGTGGGTGCGAACGCGGAGCGGGGGATGGGGGCTGGGGGTTGGGGGTCAGGAGAGAAAAACCGATCAGCGAGCGGCGATCGCTCTGCCCAACCCCCAGCCCCCAACGCCCAGCCCCCGGCGCCCAATCCCTATTCGACGACCGAAGAAACGGGCGTCGAAATGATGAACGACTTCCTCGCTCGAGTTGGCGTCAAGAAGGGTGACGTGCTGCTGGAAGAAGGATCGGGCCTCTCGCGGCGAGACGTGATTACTCCTGAGGCGACCGTTGCGCTGCTGAGTTACATGAGCCGGAGCCGGTTGGCCGAACAGTATCGCAACGCGCTGCCTGTTGCCGGCGTCGACGGGACTCTGCAGAATCGGATGAAAGGAACTCCCGCTGCCGGCAATGTTCGCGCCAAGACCGGAACGCTTCGGTACGTGTACACGCTGTCGGGATACGTGACGACCGCGGCGGGAGAGCGACTGGCTTTCTCGATCATGCTCAACAACTATTACAACCCGGACCGAGCCGCCGCGCTTCGTGACCCTTCCGGAACACCGGCCGGCCGCCCCGCGCCGCCCGCCCCGCGTGACGACATCGACGCGATCGCGATTATGCTGGCTGGGTTCACGGGAAAAAGCCGGTAGCCTCGCCGCTCACGGCGACACGGTTATTCTGAGTTGTGTCGAGGTGGCGGTGGTCGGAGTCGTATCGATTAGTCGAGAGGAGCTTTGTCAAATGGCAACAATGTCAAGCCTGACCCCTCCTCCCCCACTTCCGTGCACTATTCTTCGCCTCCGTGATGTTGGCATGGGTCGCGAAGTTTTGTTGGAGCCCACGCCGCTGATCACCTGATTGGTGGTCAGTTGACCAAAGTAACCGACGCCGCTCTGTTGCATCTGCCATTGGAAGTCGCAGCTCCCGGCGGTCGTCGGCGCCGTGACGCTGAAGGTGAAAGCCGCCTGGTTGCCCGGCGACACCGAGGAGGTTGGCAAGCCCACCTGGCTCAATCCCCAGGTGCCATTGCCTGCCGGATTCTGCGAGCCAAGGTAATAGGCCCCTTGCGTCCAGGACGTCGTACCGCTGTTGCTCATCGTCACCGAGACGCTGTAAGTCTGGCCTGCGGTCATCGAGGACGGAACCGATTGTGAGACAAAGGTAGCATTATTCGCGCCGTCGGCTGTCACCGTCACAGCAACATTGGTGGAAAGCGCGCCGAAGTAGCCGACGCCACTCTGCAGCATTTGCCATTGGAAATTATAGGTCCCGGCGGCTGCCGGCGCTGTAACCGTAAAGGAGAAGGCCGCCTGACCGCCTGGCGCCACCGAGGCGGAGGGCAGGTTAACTGAGCTCACACCCCAGGTGGTGTTGCCCGCCGGGTTTTTGGAGCCGAGATAGTAATTGCCTTGCGACCACGTCGCCGTTCCCGAGTTGCTCATCGTGACTGAGACGCTGTAGGTTTGGCCCGCATTCATCGCGGTCGGCGCCGACTGGGTAATGAACGCCGCATTATTGGTAGGGGTCTGCGAAGCGGGCTCTTCCGTGGCGATCAACCTGCCGCCGGCGTAGATATATTCTTTGGAGGGAGAGGTGGGATCATTGAGGCTCTGGGTCGTGACCGTCGCCTCCTGGCCTTTGTTACGCTTTTGTTTTGTGGCAAACAAGCCGCCCCACTGTCCGAGAGCCACGCTCGCCAGCACCAAGCTCATGATAATGCCGATGAGGACAATTACCTTCCGTCTTTTTAGGCTGCTTACCTTTTCGAGTTGACTTGGCTTGCTGGTCTTCTTTGACATGGCTCTCCTTCTTTGCAGACACAAAAACCCCCACACCCTCGGAGGTGTCTGTCAACACCAGTCATTTGCGGTGCAGAAAGGTCCGGCTACGCCATCGCGCCGAGGACGCTTTTAACCGTCATGCATATAGACAGATGACCGCGAAATAATTTGCGGGCTTCGCCAATCTTTTTTTGAGTTTTCTTTGGAAGCACGCGGACGGCGGGAGAGTGTGCCGCAATGCGGTTTAAGCATCATTCGGATCAACGGGCGGCTCAGGCAGTTGCGGGTCTGGAATGGCGGCCTTCGTGCGGAAGGTCAGGACCACGGTTTGACGGCATACCCTACACACCACCATATGGCCTTCCACCCGGCGCCGTTCCGCTTCCGTGAGGTTACGGTCCACGTAGGCCGCCAGCATCTCGATTCCCGGGCATTCTTCCGACACGCCGACCTCATTGTAAACAGGCTAACTGCCGAGGTTTCCGATCAATCCCCTAAAACGCTCCTGACCATATAGACAGTTAAGCGCTCAAGAATTGCTCTTAGATTATCGGGATTCAGCCCGCTTGCCAAATCACCGCGCAACGCAAGCCCTCGCCTTCGCCCGCAACTGGCGAAATGCCGCTCGTCTTTCAGCCGGCGCATTGAAAAGCGCCGGCACACAAGCGCCGGGTTGCGCCAGGATTTCCGCCAGGCACTCTTCGATGGCCGGAGCGTTTAGGTGGTGCTGGGCCTCAAGCGTCGCAAGGATTTGTCCGCGCAGCTTTTCGTAGATTCCCTGCAAGTGGCGCGTAATCGTCGACGGATGAACATGCAGGAGACGCGCGATCTCAACTCCTTGCAGGTCTTCCTCATGTCGCAAGACCAGAATCAAGCGCTGAGGCTCGCTTAATTGCAGGCCAGCGGTCGTGAACGCGGCTTTGATAATCGGCCCATATCTGGCGGCGCGCAGCTCACTCTCGATCCGGCGGACAACCGTATCGTCGGCCATCTCTGGCAAGCCCCAGGGGTTCGGCGGTGTTGCATTTGCGTTGGCGCTCGTTGATGGCCTGGTTGCTGATGATGGCGCTCAACCAACTGGCCAGCGAACTGCGCCCGTCGAAACCAGCAATGCGGCTATGTCCCGTCTGGCCCGGTAAGAAGAGATACGCGGGCAAGCCCTCTGCAAGCTCCCCGACACCATCGGTGGGGGCGCAGACACAGGCCGAGGCGCGCTGCAGGTAGCCGTGGTAGAGGTGATCAAACCGCCTCCATGCCGCCTCACTTGGCAGCGCACAAGCCAGCGTCAAGTAGAGATCTGTGGTGTGGAGGTGCTTGAAGAGATTGACGGCTCGATGCTCGGAAGGGTTGGCTCCCAAACATTTTTCAAGAACCTCATTTATGCGGTCAGAGTAGCGGCCAATGAGCAGACCAAGATTGCCGTGCCCGACGCGCCCGGCGGCATAAGCCTGGCCAACGCACGGGTTTCGCCGACAAGTCAGTGACGGCAGTCACACTATATGTGTAGGATGGCTATTAAACTTGAAGGCGGCGCCTGCCTCAGAGGCGGCGATAAAGGGTAGTCGAAGGGAACATTAGCCAGAAAGTGTTCCTCCTGCCGCGGTAATGGGCGCTGCCACTCGCTGATCTTTGGCGCGGCCGAAGACTACTTCACGGCGACACGGTTATTCTGAGTTGTGTAGACGTGGCGGTAGTGGGAGTTGTATCGGTTACGGTCACTGTGAAAGCGAAAACCCCGGCCGCAGTGGGCTTGCCTGAAATCACTCCAGTCGCTGCGTTCAAAGTCAATCCTAGAGGGAGCGGCCCGGTTGCCAGAGCCCACGTGTAAGGTGTTCTCCCGCCCGTCGCCACAAGCTGCTGTGAATAATCTATGTTTACTCTGCCGCCAGGCAAATCACCGGTGCTGGTGATCACAAGCGGCGCCGGATCGACGATGATTCTAAGGGTGCCCGATGTTACGCTGACGGGCTGCGAATCAGTCAGCATCACTGTGAACGAGAAGGTCCCAAATTGAGTAGGTGTGCCCGAGATCACTCCCGAGTCCGTGTTCAGCGTTAAACCCGCCGGCAAATCGCCGCTTGCAAGCTCCCAGGTGTAGGGCGAGGCGCCGCCCAGTTTTTGAAGCGTGAAGGAATACGACGAGCTGACCCTGCCCCTTGGCAGATCGCCGGTTGTCACGACCACCAGCGGGCCCGGAACGACCGTGATCTGCAGCGGCTGAGAGGTGACCGTCGTTGGCGCTGAGTCGGTCAGCCGCACTGTAAAAGTGAAGGTGCCTACTTGGGTCGGCTTGCCCGAGATAACACCGCTGCTGCTTAGCGACAGCCCGGGCGGCATTGTGCCAGTCCCCGGCGTCCAGGTACGCGGTGGCACGCCGCCTGCGAATAGCAGTTGATAAGAGTAATCAACTCCGGTGCTGCCTTGATCAAGAGCGCCATTGCTGATGACTCGAAGCTGCTCGATGTCGGACACGACGGTCAAGGTGAAACTGGCGACGGCCGTAGCGCCGGTCGAATCGGTCGCCCGCACTGCAAACGGGAACTGTCCGAACACCGCGGGTGTGCCTGAAATCAATCCCGCCGCGTTCATAGAGAGGCCCGAAGGTAATGACCCGGATATCAGCGCCCACGTGTACGGCGGTTTGCCGTTAGCCGCGCTGAACTGCATGGAGTAGGGGTGATTCCTCGTTCCTCGGGTGATGTCCGTAGTGGTTATCGTGAAGACCAGGTTCTGGAACACGATCGTGCGCGTGCCAACCACCGTTGCGTTACCGGCAGCGTCCAGCAGTCGTATTGCCAGCGTGTGCTCGCCGGTAGTGAACTTAGTGGTATCTAACACGAAACTGAAGCCTGAATGCCCGGCATTGGGGAAGGCCGTCCCCCACACAGCAGCAATATCCGGACGGCTCAGCCCATAGATCGCTTCGCCCGCTTTTTGCCCGTCTATGAGCACTTCTATCTTCGCGATGCCAACATTGTCGAGCGCCCACCCGCTTCCGCTGGCGGTGTTGTTCAACGTCGCGCGGACGTCCGGCGTCTCGAGCACTCCGAAGGGCGCCAGCTTATCGGCTGGCTTGACCGTGATCGCCAGCGTGCGAGTCACCGACTGCCCCGCGGAGTCGGTTACGCGTACAACGAAAACGCTGGTCCCCGCCGAAACAGGCGTCCCCGAAATCACTCCGCCCGCGGAGAGATTCAATCCGGCTCCGAGACTTCCGCTCGCGATGCTCCAGTTGTAAGGTGGCACGCCGCCGGTTGCCTGAAGCGTCTGAGAGTAAGGCCGTTCGGCCGTGGTTTCGGGCAGCGAGATGGTCTGGATCACAAGCGGCGGCGGCGGCTGGGACACGATTAAGAACAGCGACTTCGTGCTTGAAGTGCCAAGCGAGTCCTTCACTCGTACGACGAATGAAGTCGCACCGGCCGTTGTTGGCCGCCCCGAGATCATCCCGCTTGTGGTCATAGTCACGCCGTCGGGGAAAGCTCCCGTTTCTATGCTCCAGGTGTACGGCCCAACGCCTC
>JBGQGO010000203.1:0-9138 GCA_041497455.1 Blastocatellia bacterium
CGGCTCGATTACCGGCCGCGTCAAGCTCGACGGCAAGCCAGCGAAGGGCATCACCATCATCGCTACTCCGTCGGTGTCGGACCCGGCCAAAGCTGTGGAGGAGATGTTCAACTCATCCGCGTCGATAAAGGCCACGACCGACTCGGATGGCGTCTACCGGCTGGAAGGCGTACCCGCCGGTAAGTACCACGTGGCTCCGTCGGCTCCGGCGTTAGTGAGCGCCGGCGTTAACTCTACGGGTGAGATCACGGTGGCTGAAGGGGCGGCTGCTGAAGGCGTCGACTTCGCTTTGTCGCTCGGCGGAGTGATTACGGGCAAGGTCACCGATAGCGAAGGCCGCCCCGTCATTGGCGAACGCATTTCTCTCAAGCCGCTTGATAAGGCAGACGCAGTGGCGGCTTATGAGCCGACCGCCGGGATGTTCGGGGACAGGATGTATGCAACCGACGACCGCGGCGTCTATCGTATCTTTGGCCTGCGGCCCGGGCGCTACATTGTAAGCGCCGGCAAAGACTCCAACATGATGTCCGTTTTCCTTTCTCAAGGGCCTAAGAGAGTTCAAACCTATTACCCGAGCGTGACCGACGAAGCCAAAGCTAAGCCGGTCCAGGTGACGGCCACGTCTGAAGCCGCCGGCGTGGACATCCAGTTCAGCGGTACCGACAAAGGCTTCGTTGTCAGCGGGCGCGTCGTGGATTCGGAGAAGAGCACTCCGATAGCGAACGCGATGGTCGCGTACTCTAAATCGCAAAAGGCCCCAGCCGACAAAGACATCGTAACCAACAAGGAAGAGGATTCAGATATGCCCGGCGGGTTCACGACTTCAAACGACAAAGGCGAGTTTCGCTTCGCCTCGGTCGCGCCAGGGAACTACAAACTCGAAGCCACGTCCATTGGGGCATTCGCCGGCGCGAGCGGCAGCCAGTTCTATGCCGACCCCGTCGTCTTCGAAGTCCAGTCAGCGAACGTCGATAAGCTCGACATAAAGGTTCATCGCGGCGCGGGCATCAGCGGAGTCGTCGTCATAGAGAGCGCCGACGCGCAAGACAGTCTTGATCGCTTCGGTCAGCTTGTGCTGATGGCGATGGTTATGGATGAGGCGGCGAAATCTTATTCATCGGGCAATTGTGTTGTGGGCGCCGACGGCAGTTTTCGACTCGGCGGCCTCAAGCCCGGTAAGGTAACCATCCGCCCATTCTCTATGAGTGCGCGGCGGCCCGGACTTCTACGAGTCGAACGCAACGGCGTTGAGGTGCAGGGAGGGTTTGAGATTCAACCCAATGAAGAGATCAGCGGCCTACGAGTGATACTCACCCCGGCCACCTGCGTGATCCGCGGACGCGTTACGATCCAGGGCGGCGCTCTCCAAGCCGGCGCGAAGGTCACGGCCTGGGCGCGGTCGGTGAATGTTGGCCCTTCCGACCTCACCGATGTCGCCAGCAACTTACCTGTTGACGTAAGCTCGAATGGGTCGTTCTTAATCGAGAATCTCACGCCGGGCAGCTACGAGGTCGAGGTGTCCACCTTCGTCGTGCCCGGTCAGCGAGGTTCGCGCAGCGTCTCAGCAAAGCAGACAGTAACCGTGACCAGTGAACGCCCCGCCGAGGTCGATCTCGTGCTGGACCTGAGCGGGAAGGCTTCTGACAAGTAGCTCGTTATGCGAAAACTCACATCAGTCCTAACAATCTCCGCGCTTCTCCTGTTGGCGGCGGCGCGCGGCGCTCAGGCCCAAACCCAGAAGAAGCCACCCGCGAGCGATTCTCAAAACGCGCAGCGGCAGACGGCCGGGAAAGAGTCACGCTCGGCAACGCGAATCAGAGGAAGGGTCATTACGGAGGGCGGACGCCCCGTTTCCGACGCCTCGATAATGGTCTTTCCGGTAAACATCGCAGGCAACATGCAAGGCGCCGTCACTTCGTTGCTTCGTCCAGTCACTTCCGACGCAGACGGAAAGTTCGAATTGACCAGCCTCCGGCCGGGCGCTTATTCGGTCTGGGCGAGCTCGCCCGGATACGTCTTATCAGATCAAGATTCGAAGGCGTTTTATCGTCCCGGCGATACTGCTACGCTGACCCTGGTCAAGGGCGGCGTCGTCACCGGCAAAGTCACCAACTCGTCGGGAGACCCTGTCGTCGGAGCGCTGGTCAGGGCGATCAAAGTTCGTGAGGCCAATGACAAACCCGTGCGGGTGCGCGGAGACATAGGTTCTCAGATCGCTGAGAGCCTGGCCGTGACGCTCGGGCCGTTCAAGACTGACGACAGAGGAATCTATCGGATTTACGGTCTCGCGCCCGGATACTATCAGGTCGCCGCGGGTGGGCGAAGCGGACAGGGGTTTTCGCTCGGCGGCGCGAATGCCTACGATGGCGACGCGCCGACCTATCACCCTTCAAGCACGATGGAGACCGCCGCCGACGTCACCGTGCTTGCGGGCGAAGAAGCCGCCAACATCGACATACGTTACCGGGAGAATCGTGGCCACTCGATAGGCGGAACGGTGACTGTGTCCGCGGGACCCGCGCCCCAGGCGATCACCGTGCTTCTCACCCGCGCCGGCAACGGAGTAGGGGAAGCTACTGCGATCGTTATGGCGGGCCGCGACCATTTCGGGTTTGATACGTTGCTTGACGGCGAATATGTCGTCAGTGCGATGGGTACCTCGGAAAATATGGCGATGGCGGCGGGCTCCGAAGGCATAACCGCGTCGGTCTCTCAACCACGTCGCGTAACTGTGAGGGGCGCCGACGTTTCCGGTATCAACCTCGTCGTTGAACCCCTGGCTTCGATCGCTGGACGCATCGTTCTCGAGCCGCTTCAGGATGCCAAACAGAAAGCACTTTGTAAGGACGTTCGGCCAGTGCCGATCGAAGGGACCGTGATCAGCGTCCGCGGCGAACGCAAGGAGACGGCGGTGGACCCGTTCAGCGGCCCTCTTGGAGCGTTCAAGGATACAACACCAAATGAGAAGGGCGAGTTCATCATCAGTCTCATCCGGCCGGGCACTCATCGCCTGGATGTCCAACTCCCCGCCGAGCTTCTCTATGTAAAAGCGATCACTCTTCCGCAATCGGACCCGAAGGCCAAACCAATCGATGCCGCAAAGAGCGGTGTGAAGCTACAGTCTGGGGACAAGATCAAGGGCCTGGTCGTCACCATGATCGAAGGCGCCGCGAGATTGTCGGGAAAGGTGGTCATCGGCGCGGATAACAAACCTCCGGAGGCGAAGATGACAGTACACCTCGTCCCCGCTGAACCCGAGGCGGCCGAGGACGTACTGCGCTACTTCGAAGCCGACGTGTCGACCGACGGCAGCTTCACGCTGACCAATCTCGCGCCCGGCCAGTACTGGCTCGTCGGGCGAGAGACTTCTGATGCGGAGCACGCCGAAATCGATCGCAAGCCGCTTGCGTGGGACGCAGGCGCACGCACCGCGCTGAGGTTTGAAGGCGAAGCTTCAAAGAAAGTCATCGAGCTGACGCAATGTCAGCTCGTGAGCGACTATCGCTTGAAGTATATACCGCTGACGAAACCATCAAAGCCCGGAAAGAAAGCAGCCTGAGTAGTAGAGTCGAACTCGAAATCACTCATCGGTTAAGACCCGTTCACGCAGTCACAAACTATTCTTTGCCTGAAGTACCTTGAAACCTGTAGAGCCATATTCTTCCGTGCCAGTCTTTTCGAGTCGCAGGTATCGACAAATGGAAAAGTTCACTGCCTATCCCATTGCTGAGTTCCGGAAAGAGCTTTGTCATCGTAGATGCTTCTGTATCCGAGTACACAATGTATTCGACACCGTTTTCCTTGAGGTAGGTCAGAAAAAGTTCTCTGTCGTCAGGTGAATTGGATGAGCCCAGGAATTTCGCGGGCGGCATGCCGGATAAGGCTTGCACGGTGGCATCGTCGCAAAAGATACGCGTACTCGGGTTGGCCTCGTGAATTTTGTTGATGTTATTAGCAAGAATCTGCTGTGGTTTCGCTTGCGCAATATAGTCAGGTATGTCACCAAACTGAGAGTCTAAGTCTGCAAAGCACACAAGCACAACTAACCCTGTGAGCATTCGGGCCAGGTACGGTTTCCAGTCTGCAATGGCAACAAGTGTCCACGATAGAATCGGGATTCCCAGTGCAAAGACAATCAAGCCGTACCGCTCGTAGATGTCTGTCTGGTTTCTCGTGAAATAGGCCAGAATAAGAAAGCCCAGAAAGGAAAAGTAGAATACGAGGGCCGCTAGAATCCCAAATAGATCTTCAGAAACTCGCCGGAATTTGAAGCCTATCAGTCGCTTGACTGTCAACCAGGCTCCTACGAAGCATCCGATCATCACCGTGATATTTGCGGCGTAAATCAATCTGCCGATATCCCATTCAATGCGCTCGAGAGTGAGATTTGCCAGATAGGAGTACGTTGCGAGCAGCCCGTCAACGTATCGCTTACGGGTAGCAAAGTATTCAAATGCGCTCCCTGTTGCATCCCAGGAGATATAAAGCCAGAGTAACGGCGCAATAACCAGAATCCCGCATGCTCTCAGTGAAAGTCTGCGCTCGACAAAGACTTGAAGCATTGGCAGTAGTGCGATGAGCATCCAACTCTCGACGCGCATGGAGCAAGCGGCCGCCGCAAAGCTTGCCGCAAGCATCCAGCGCTTTTCGATAGTAAAGTAGAGACTGCCCAGAACGAAAAAGGCGTGCGGCACATCTGTAACCGAAAAGGCTGAGAAATAAATGTGTAGCGGATTTAGGGCGATGAGCAAGAACGCCAGGATAGCGATGATCCGGCGCGCTACCAACCTCAGGGTGATTTGAAACACGAGCAGACAGATTCCCATCCCACAAACAGCCGAAACAAGCTTTGATACGTAAATGGGATGATCAACGAAAAGGCAGATGACGGCACAGATAAACTGGTAGGCAGGAAGCCAGAAGCCGAACAAGGTTTTAATAGAGAACGTTCCCGCGGATAGACTGGTGCGCCAGCGTTCAATGTTATCGATGTATGCATATGCGTCCCCATCAGGATTTGCCAGCAGGAATGCCGCAAGAACTCTAGGAATCCCGCAGACAAAGACCAACCCCACCCAGAGTAAACATCGTCTTAACTGGTTTGGTTTCCCCTTCAGTGTGCTCCGGCGCCTCTCGGAAGTCTCTTGAGAAGCTCACCAATCCTATTCGAAAGCCCCTCGCCTCTCAGACCCGTCGCTTGAATCACGCCGTCTTGATCGATCAGCACCGTGTGCGGGATCGCGTACACGCCGTACAACCGAGAGATCTTGTTCCCCCATCCGAGCCCGTCGTAGTATTGCAGCCAGGTGATGCCTTCCTCTTTCACATACGCTTCGAATGGAGGGCGACTCGAGTCGAGGTTTATGCCGATAATAGCGAAGCGATCGCCGCCGTACTGCTTCCATATCTTTCTAACCTCAGGCATGTCTATACGGCACGGGATGCACCAGCTCGCCCAGAAATCCAAAAGCACAACCTTGCCTCTAAACTTCTCCAGCGAGAGTTGGTCTCCTGTGTGAGACTTCACAACAAAAGTTGGCGCGACTTTCGCGTCAACCATCTTGAGGTTAGCGACCACCGCGCGCGCCTGGCTCGCTTCAGTCGCTCCGGGATCGAGCTCGAGGAACTGCTTCAGGACCGTGACCCCCTCCTGTTCCTTGCCAGACTTGATCAGAGCGAAACCGAGATTGTAGTAAGCCTTCACTACCTTGCCCTTGCTTAGTTCAATCGCTTTCTGCAGCGCGACTACTGCCTCCTCGAACGACTGCTTTTCGTTCTGTAGGTAAAGCACCACACCGAGGATGTTGTACATCTCCGCTTCGTTGGGAGGCTTCAGCTCGGCCGCCTGGCGAAGCACGACGGCAGCCTCCTTCAGTCTACGCAGTTGCAAGTAGACCTGTCCTATCCTCTGGAAGCAGTCTGCACATTTGTCACCCTGGAGCTTCGCGGCTCGCCGAAACTCGGTGACCGCGTCGTCTATGCGGCCCTGACGCAATAGAAGATTTCCGTTGTCGAGCGCCTGTTGGAAGGCATCGCGATTGTCAGCCGCAGGACTTTTCTGCTCCTGACGAATCGCAGCGCGCGGGTCTTGAAACGCGCAGGTCAGCAAGCTAAACAGCGCTATGAAACTCGCTCGTCTGAACTTGCTCACTCGCCGCTCCTGGACCGATTGGTTATTGCCGCTTGACCCGATAACTCTCACGCGACCTACCTCGAATGCTCGCGCCGCGATGTCAATTCAACTTGAGCGAAACGCCGGCGCGGCCGTCCGACTGTTTTGAATTCAGCTTGCCGATAACCAACGTTAAACCTGCCTGGCGCGCTGCTTCGGCCGGCACCAGGAAAAACACCAGTCCCTGACGCGACTGAGCCCCCGCAAGCGGCGTCCCAACGTCGAGCGCATACGAGGCAAACGCGTCAAGAGATTCTTTGTAGCCGGACTTGCTATAGACCGAGATTCCATAATAAGAAATCAGCCGCTTGAATGCTTTCCGCGCGTCCGCCGCCTTGAAGCGGTTGGATTGCGTCTCGATTTCAAAGCGGGCGTTCTTACAGTCCACGGTCTCGCCGCCAGAGTTTGTCAGCATAACTCGAACCGGTAAGACTCCGGCGGAGATCAGATTCGCGTCGAAGGTATCGTACAAAAAGTCCTCGTCGGTTATCGCGTGCGCTTCAACGGCTATGCCATCTAAACTTGCTTTAGCCGCGTAACTCGCCGGAGGCAGGGATGGCTGCGTCTTCACATTGAACGGCCTTCCGCATCCGAATGCCGCCGCTGCGAGCAACAGCGCGGCGCTCCCGGCCGCGAGTCGAAATGGAAACCGCCGTAATGAACGGCGTTTATTGAGTGCGACCGCCAGCATCACGCTGATGCTAAGTCAGCAACAGCAGGGTGTCAACTTGCGGCTCTTAAGAAGCGTATGCTAACGTCACTTCTTTCTGTAGACAGCTAGGTTCTTGTCCTATACGACGCATCGCGAGACCGTCTGGGAGAAGACGGAGGCCTTATGTTGGCGAACGCGTTTCGGCCCGGTACGAGTCTTGATTAAGACCATGATCACTTCGTACAAAGGTATCAGTCCACAAATAGCCGATAGCGCTTTCGTCGCGGCCGGCGCTCAGATAATCGGCGACGTTCACATTGGCGCGCACTCGAGCGTGTGGTTCAACTGCGTGCTGCGCGGCGACTGCTATTACATACGGATTGGCGAGAACACTAACATCCAGGACAACACGGTCATTCACGTAACCCAGGGACAGTTCGCCACGGTTATTGGAAGCTACGTGACCGTGGGGCATTCAGCGGTGCTTCACGGGTGCACCGTGAAAGATCGATGCCTTATCGGCATCGGTGCAATAGTGCTCGACGACGTGACTATCGGAGAAGAATCGTTCATCGCGGCAGGCTCGCTGGTCACGCCTGGCACGGTGATTCCGCCGCGCTCTATGGTTATGGGCGCTCCCGCGAAAGTGCGCAGGCAGGTGACCTCTTCAGAAGTGGCGCGCATAAATGAGCACTGGCAGCACTACGTTGAGTATAAGACGCAGTACCTCGTGGGACGGGAAACAATGGCAAATCAAAAATAGAAAATCGCAAATAGAAAATTTTCTATTTTCTATTTGCTATTTGCTATTTGCAAATTGCAATTTTCAATTCTTCTGGCTGGTCGATAC
This sequence comes from Blastocatellia bacterium, assembly GCA_041497455.1. Classification (GTDB taxonomy): domain Bacteria; phylum Acidobacteriota; class Blastocatellia; order UBA7656; family UBA7656; genus Onstottus_A. The sequence goes on from JBGQGO010000203.1 coordinate 7,675, forward strand.
GCAAATGATTTCAAGAGTCCGAGGAACAATGGATCTTCTTCCCGCGCGCTTCACCGAAAAGGCCGACGCGCGCATCGAGTGCTGGGACCTCATCGAGCGCACGGCTCGTGAGGCATTCCGCCGGTATGGCTTCGAGGAGATTAGAACTCCGATCATCGAGAAGACCGACTTGTTCGAGCGGGGCATCGGCATCGAGACCGATGTCAACAAGGAGATGTACACTTTCGAGGACCGGGACGGTGAACGCGTCTCGCTTCGGCCTGAGTCGACTGCTTCGACCGTTCGCGCGTACATCGAACACGGAATGTTTAATCAGCCGGGGCTCGTGAAGCTCTTCTACATCGGTCCTCAGTTCCGCCGTGAACGCCCGCAAAAGGGACGCTATCGCCAGTTCGGACAGATCGGCGTCGAGGTGCTCGGCCAGAGCGATGATCCCGCAATCGAAGCCGAAGTGATCGAAATGCTCGACTGGTATCTGAGAGAGCTTCGTATCACTGGCACCGAGCTGCGCGTGAATTCAATAGGCGACGAGAACTGCCGGCCGGCTTATGTCGCGCGTTTGAAGGAGGCGATCCGCGAGCGGCTGTCGCATCTATGTGGAAGCTGCAATCAGCGATACGAGACGAACCCGTTGCGAGTGCTCGATTGCAAAGTCGAATCGTGCCAGCCGTACCTGGAAGAACTGCCGGCCATTGCGGACTCGCTGTGCGATGCTTGCCGAACGCACTTTCTGCGGTTCACGTCGCTTCTCGATCAGCGCGCTATCAGGTATACGGTATCGCCGAAGCTCGTTCGCGGTCTGGACTATTACATGCGCACGGCGTTCGAGATCGTCGGCAATCAGCTTGGCGCGCAGAACACGATCGTTGGTGGCGGCCGCTACGATGGACTTTCGCAGATGCTAGGCGGTCCGCCCGCCAAGGGATTCGGTTTCGCGTTCGGCGTCGAGCGTATGATAATGAGTCTGCCGGAGAACAGTGCCGATGGCTTGAAGCAAGTGCCTGGTGTGTTTGTCGCTTACATCGGCGAGCGGGCTCGCGAGCATTCGTTTGGGCTGGCCAGGAGATTACGCGAAGCTGGTATCAGCACCGTCGTCGACCTCGAGGGACGCAAGTTGAAAAAGTCGCTCGCGATTGCCAATAGCATCGGTGCGCGCTGCGCGTTGATAATCGGAGAGGATGAGATCGAAAAAGGCAGCTACGTGCTGAGAGATATGACTACGGGCGAGCAAAAGAATTTGGGAGAAGAGGAATTGATCCGTACGTTAACAAAGTGATGCATATCGAAGCAGATTACAGGTCGGGAAGGTGGGCTTGCCCCCGCTACCTGCGAGTTGGGAATTAAGAGCCGGCCCCGCGGGGGCAAGCCCACCTTCCCGACCTGTAAATCTGCTTCGATACGTATCACGCATCACGTTTCACGAATCACGCATCAATTTTTTTATGCCTACACTCGATAGCTTAG
>JBGQGO010000204.1:0-9065 GCA_041497455.1 Blastocatellia bacterium
CCGCCGCCGTGCGCGAGAAGTACGTTGGGATACTGATCGATCGGGATCGGACACGAAAGCGCGAACTCTTTCACGGATGTCATGGTTCGTTACTCCTTTGCCGCGGCAACCCTAACTCTGCGATAGCGGTAATACGCCGCGCAGGCGCCTTCATTAGAAACCATCGTGGCTCCGAGCGGGCGCTCAGGCGTACAGCGCGTCCCGAACGCCGGGCACTCGTGCGGCTTCTTGACGCCTTGCAGAATTATCCCGCTGATGCACTCCGAAGATTCTTCTGCTGTGTAGCTCGCGACGCCGAATCGAAGCTCTGCGTCGAAGTCTTGATAGCCGGCGCTCAGCCCCAGTCCGCTCTCGGGTATTTCGCCTACGCCACGCCATTTGCGCGGCACTACACGAAACACTTCGCGAATGAGTTCCTGTGCCGGACGATTGCCTTCCTTGCGGACCGAGCGGGCGTATTGGTTTTCGACCTCGGCGCGGCCGTCTTCCAACTGCTTCACGCACATATAGACGCCTTGCAGAATGTCGAGCGGCTCAAAGCCAGTCACCACGATGGGCACGTTGTACTTCTTCGCGATCGGTTCGTACTGGGTATAGCCCATCACCGTACACACGTGACCGGCCGCCAGGAATCCCTGGACCCGATTGATCGGTGAAGAGAGAATCGCTTCCATCGCCGGAGGCACCAGCACGTGCGAGACGAGAATCGAAAAGTTCTTGAGGCCCTTCTGATGCGCTTGAAACACCGCCATCGCGTTAGCCGGCGCAGTCGTCTCGAATCCAACCGCGAAGAACACGACTTCTTTGGCCGGATTGGCCTGAGCGATCTTCAACGCATCCAGCGGAGAATAGACGATGCGCACATCCCCGCCGCTTGCCTTAACAACCAGAAGGTCTTTCGAAGAGCCAGGCACTCGAAGCATATCGCCGAACGAGCAGAAGATGACTTCCGGCCGCGACGCGATCTCGATGGCTTTGTCGATCAGCTCGAGGGGTGTAACGCAGACGGGACAGCCGGGACCGTGAACGAGTTCTACCTTTTCTGGCAACAGCTCATCGACGCCAAACTTGACGATGGCGTGTGTCTGACCGCCGCAGACCTCCATGATCGTCCACGGCTTGGTCGTCGCGCGCGCGATCAGGCGAGCGTAACGCGTCGCGGCTTTGGCGTCGCGATACTCGTCAATGAACTTCATCAGCGCTGACCTCCAGCTCTCCAAGCTCATCCATCTCCCGCAGGTATTCGAAGACCTTTTCGGCTTCGGCCTGATCGAGAGTGCTGATGGCGAAACCCACGTGGACGATCACATAGTCGCCGATCATCGCCTCAGGCGTATAGCCGAGACTGACTTCTTTGACGATGCCCCCAAAGTTGACTCTGCCGCGTCTGAACAGCGGGTCATCGCCTTCGATGGTTTCGATCTTTCCAGGAACCGCCAGGCACATGTGTGTCTCTCCTTCCTTCACGTAATCACAACCAACGAAAGTTGGAGGATCCTCCAAGTCCAAGCTACGAGACCTGCGCGGCCTCCCTTGACGCCGCCATAATTTGACCAAGCGCGATGCCTCCGTCGTTTGGCGGTACGCGCTGATGCCAGTAGGCTCGAAAGCCTTCACGTTCGAGCCGCCGCACGGCTCGTTCGGTCAAGTATTTGTTTTGGAAACAGCCACCGGTCAGAACGACTCGCTCTTCGCCTATTCGAAGCGCGATGGCGACGATCGCTTCGACGAGGGTGTTATGAAACTTTGCAGACAGATTTCCGATGGGAAGACCCGATCGCGCGTCACTGAGGACTCCGCGAACCATCGGGGCCCAATCGACAACGATTGCAGGTTTCGAACCTCGAGCGGCGGATTGACCTTTCTCGAACCTGCAATGGGAGAGGTCGAAAGGATAAGCCTCATCGGTGGTCACTCCGTCGAGGGCGAACTCCAACTCCATGGCCGCCTGTCCTTCGAACCTGACTTTCTGGCGAAGCCCGGCAATCGAAGCGATTGCATCGAACAACCGGCCGGCGCTCGACGTGACCGGCGCATTGAGCTTCTTCTCGAGCATCGCCTTTAGCAGCTCACGCTCCCGCGGCGAAAACGCTCGCACGGGCGCAAGCTCTTCCATCTCGAACACTGCGTCTCCGAAGAGTTCATAGAGAAGCCCAATCGCAACTCGCCTGGGTTCTTTAATCGCCTTCTCGCCGCCGGGCAGTCGAAACGTTCTCAGGTGCGCGACTCGTTGAAACGGCGCCGGATCATCCTCCGCGTCCGGGATTATTCCGGGAACTTGGAGGAACTCGCCGCCCCATATCGTGCCGTCCAGCCCGTAGCCCGTCCCATCCCATGACACCCCCAGAACTGGCTCCTGGAGCCGGTTCTCAGCCATGCACGACAAGACGTGTGCGTAGTGATGCTGCACCGGCACGACGTGCAATCCGCACTCCTTCGCGAACTGGGTCGAGAGATAGCCTGGGTGCTCGTCGCAGGCGACTGTCTCGAGCTGAAGCTCGTACAACTGCTTGAAGCTATCAATGACGCGCTCGAAGGCATTGAAGGCTTCGCGGGTTTCGAGGTCGCCGATGTGCTGGCTGATGAAGATGTCGTTGCCTGTTGAAGCGGCGATCGCGTTCTTCAAGTGCGCGCCGACTGCGAGAATTGGCGCCGCGCGCTGCGTAAGCTGAACCGGAAGCGGAGCGTAGCCACGCGCGCGGCGCAGCACCAGTTCGCGCCCCATCATCACCCGCACTATCGAATCGTCAACGTGCCGCGCGATCGGCCGGTCGTGAACGAGAAACAACTCCGCAATCCCTTTCAACCGATCGAGCGCCTCGTGTTCGTCGATACAGATCGGTTCATCGGAACGGTTGCCGCTTGTCGCGACGGCCGGAAACCCCAGCTCGCTCATCAGCAGTTGATGAAGCGGCGTGTAAGGAAGCATCACGCCGAGATAAGGATTGCTAGGAGCAATGAGCGAAGACAGTGCGGATTGCGGATTCCTGACTGCGGATTTGCGGCGAAGCAGAACGATGGGTGATTCAGGCGAAAGCAACAAACGCTCTTCGAGGTCAGAGACTTCGCAATCCGACTTGATTGATTCAAGATCCGGGTACATCAGTGCGAGAGGTTTTTCTTCACGATGCTTCCTCTCGCGCAAGCGGCGCACCGCCGCGTCGTTGTGCGCGTCCACCATCAGATGGAATCCGCCCAGACCCTTGACCGCGACAATCATTCCGTGGACGATTGCCGCGACCGCTTCCAATAGCGCGTCGTGATGTGTCGAAAGCGCGCCGCCGTCGCTTGCCAGCAACTCGATGTGCGGCCCGCAGGTTGGACACGCATTCGGCTGAGCATGGAAACGGCGGTCCAGAGGATTCTCGTATTCCACCAGGCACTCCCCGCACATCTCGAACTTCTTCATCGTAGTGTTAGGCCGATCGTAGGGAAGGGAGTCGATGATCGTGAACCGCGGTCCGCAGTTGGTGCAGTTAGTGAAAGGATAAAGGTAGCGCCGATTCCTTGGATCAAGCACATCGGCAAGACATTCGCTACAGACCGCGATGTCCGGAAGCACGAGCGCAGTCTTTTCGCCGGAGTCGTCGCTCTCTCGAATTTCAAATTTCGCGTAGCCCACGGGGTCGAGAAACGACGACTCGAGGCTTTGAATGAAACAACGCGGTGGTTTCTCTCGATCAATTCGCAGAAGAAAAGACTGAAGCTGCTCCCTGCTTCCTTCTACTTCAACAATCACTCCCTGCGACGAGTTGTTCACCCATCCGGCAAGCCGGGCCTCCGAGGCGAGCCTATAGATAAACGGCCTGAAGCCTACGCCCTGCACGGCTCCGCGGATTGAGATCCGCAAGCGCGCAATCTGCTGTCGATCGCTGGCGTATTTTTTAGGCTCGGGCTGCATTCAGTGTTTCAACCTCGATGCTGGGCGACTGTTGTCTTTGCGGCCTCGTTAGCCGGCCGCGAAATCTCAATTCGATGCGTCAGCCAGTCTGTCCAAAGATCGATTCCTTCTTCCGTCCTGCAAGAAGTCGGGAAGATGTTCGCGTCGGGGTTCACATCCAGGACGTTGTTGATCAGTTCATCGAGCGCGACCCCCGAGTAAGGGACAAGGTCAACTTTGTTGAGCAGCACCGCCTCGGCTTCGTGGAACATAACGGGGTACTTCTTGGGTTTGTCGGCGCCCTCCACGGTGCTGAAGACCATCACTCGCAAGTCTTCGCCGAGATAAAACTCAGCCGGACACACGAGGTTTCCGACGTTCTCAATGAACAGCAGATCGAGCCCCTCGAGTTTGAATCCGTGAAACGCGTTGTGAATCATCCGGGCGTCGAGATGGCAAACGGCGCCGGTTGTGATCTGAAACGCCGGCACGCCCAGCGCGCTTATCCGATCCGAATCAATAGTCGTGTGAAGATCGCCTTCGATGACACCGATGTTGTAGCTGGACTTCATTCGCTTGATCGTCTCTTCCAGCACCGAAGTCTTCCCGGCGCCCGGCGCTGACATAACATTGACTACGAAGATCCCGTGACGCCGGAAGACCTCTTTGTTCTCAAGCGCGATCTCTTCGTTTGCCTGAAGAATGTTTGAGCCTACTTCGATCCTGTGCACGCTGCCTCCGATCTATGCGAGGTCTATGTATTCGATTTGCAGTTCTCTTCCAGAGACGATTTCGGCTGGCCGGTTGCAGTCGGGGCAGAAGAAATCGAAATCGCCGTTTCCGCCGAAGACCTTGTTGCAGGGTTCGCATCGCTTGCGCAACGGGACGATTTCGATTTGAAGCTCGGCGCTCTCGGCCATCGTGCCGTGCTTGATGACGTCGAAGGAGAACTCGAGTGCTTCCTTCACGACGCCGGTGAATTGTCCGATTCGCAGCTTGATCGTGTTGACTCGATCCGAGCCGTGCTTGCGAGCCTCCGCCTCGACTAACTCGATTATGCTTTGTGTCATCGCAAGCTCGTGCATTGAAGTGCTCTCAGTGGGTCTGGGTCAGCGCTTACTTGCCAATCGAAACGCCCATAAGCACAAGAAGCCGGGGACGATAAGCGCGAGCCATGATAGCCAGAACGGAACAGTCCAGCTACCAAGTTGAGCTGGAGTCTGATTAACCAATCTCAGAAGATGCGCCAGCGCGATGAGTCCGAAAAGTGCGCCGGATAGAATGAAGTACCGTTTGCCTGTCACTGTCGATCTCCTTTGGTCTGCCTTTATCTTACAGCCGCCTGACAGGAGGCGGAAGCAGAAGAGTGCTCGCGAGAAACTGCCTCGGCCAGGATCGCCTGCGCCACTTCGGGCAATATCGCGCTTACTTCAGGCGATAACTCAACGCTCAAGTCTTGCAGCGGATCGATGGAGACTGCGAACAACGTCACATCTGCCGGTTGACCGAGCAGATAAAAAGCATCCAGCAAGTCTTTCAGCCCAATGTCGTGGGCTGTGAGCGTTCGCGGGTACTCTTTCGAGAATCGCGGTTGTAGACGGCGCACCGTGCCAGCCGGCGCGCCGTCCACCGTCGCATCGATCAAGATCACTCGGCTTGCCTGCTGCATCGGCTCGAGTAGGACGAAGCTCCCCGTGCCGCCATCCAGACATTCGACCCCATCCGGCAACGTTGCTTCTTGAAGTCGCTCGACTACGTGAACGCCGACGCCCTCGTCACCCATCAGGACGTTTCCTATTCCCAGGATGAGGACGCCGGCGGTCTTAAGATTTGTACTCATCGTCTCTCTCGAACTTGTATCCGCCCACCATCGACGAAGTGGTCCCGCGGCCCTCGACGTAATCGTGATAGAAGACCAGATAAACGTGAATGATCACGAACACGACGAAGAACCACATGAACACGTGATGCCACTGGCGCACGGCGAAGTCCCCGCCCATCAACGGCACGATCCACGCAAACAGTCGAGGGAAGAACGAATCGCTCATGCTCGAATACAGAGCGAATCCAGTTATCGCTTGAAACAGGAACACCAGAAACGAAAGAAAGTAGATCAACCCCGCCAGCGCGTTGTGGCCAATCGAGATCAATCCGCGAATCTTCGTTTGCAGCACGTCCACCTTCAGCACTTCACCCATCTCGCGGAACTGAGCCTTCTTGAATGGAATGAAGTTGGTCCATCGAGCAAAGTCGTTCCCGACGAATCCCCAGTAGATCCGTACCAGGAAGTTGAAGAAGAAGACGAACGCCGTAACGAAATGAATGAACCGCACCCAGCCGAACCAGTATTGCTGATAGGCTTCGCTGGAGTACGAGATCGCCAGCGGGTTGCCGATCAAGTAGCCGGTTATGCCGAGCGCCACGACGCACGCTGCGTTGACCCAGTGATACAGCCTGACCGGGAACTCCCAGACGTACACCCTGCGATATGGAATTGGTTGTGCACTTGCCATGGCGTCTCCTTAAAGAGAGTTCGTAGTACGGCCTTTAGGCGGAAGTTTGTACGTGCTCACAGTCCGGCCATTGTGCTACAAACTTCCGCCTAAAGGCCGTACTACGAACTCTTCAACTCCTTAATAGAATTGCACCTGATGGACGTGCTTCCCATCCGGATCGTAGAGGTGAACAGCGCAGGCGAGACACGGATCGAATGAGTGAATCGTCCGCAGAATCTCGACTGGCTGCTCGGGATTGGCCACTGGAGTTCCTATCAGCGACTCTTCGTAAGCCGACCGCTGACCATTCACGTCGCGCGGCGAAGCGTTCCACGTGCTCGGCACTACGAGCTGATAGTTGTCGATCTTTTTGTCCTTGATCCGAATCCAGTGCGCGAGCGCGCCGCGAGGAGCTTCGCTCATGCCGACGCCTTCGCAGACATCGGGCCACGTTGACGGATCCCACTTCTCGCGAGTGAACGTGCGAACGTCGCCGGCTTTGATGTTGCCGAGAAGCTCGTCGTAGAAGCCCTTCATCCAGTGCACGACAAGCCGAGTCTCGAGCCCGCGAGCCGCAGTGCGGCCTAGAGTCGAGAACAACGCCGTGATCGGCACGTCGAGTTTTTGGAGAGCTTCGGTGACCACGTCTTTCACTTCGGTGTTGCCCTTAGCGAACGCGACAAGCATCCGCGCGAGCGGACCGACTTCCATCGGGTGATCTTTCCATCGCGGCGTCTTCAGCCAGGAATACTTGCCTTCGACGTTGAGCTGCTCGAACGGCGGCTTCGGTCCGGTGAAGTTGAACTCGGTCTCGCCGGCCCACGGGTGCAAACCCTTCTGATCGCCGCCCGAGTATGAGTACCACGAATGAGCGATGTACTCCTTAATCTCCTCGTTGTCGCGTCCGTTGACCTCGAGCACTTCGTTGAGATTGCGATTGAGAATCGCTCCGCGCTGGAACTTGAACGAATCGGGCTCATTGTATCCGCGCATGGGCAGATCGCCGTAGCATAGATAGTTCTGCAAGCCCCCGCCGATCGCCGCCCAGTCTTTGTAGAAGCCTGCAATCGCCATCAAGTCGGGAATGTACACCTGCTCGACGAAGGTAATCGCGTCCTTGATCAACTGGCCGACATGGTTCAACCGTTCGGTGTTGATTGCGTTGACTTCGTCGATATTGATCGAGCAGGGAACTCCGCCGACCAGGTAGTTCGGGTGGGGGTTCTTGCCTCCGAAGATCGCGTGAATCTTCACGAGTTCCTTCTGCCACTCCAGCGCTTCGAGGTAGTGCGCCACTGCGAGCAGGTTAACTTCCGGCGGCAGCTTGTAAGCCGGGTGACCCCAATAGCCGTTTGCGAAGATGCCCAGTTGTCCTGTCTCGACAAATGCCTTCAATCGTTTTTGAAGATCCGAGAAATACGCTGGCGAACTCTTCGGCCAGCTGGAAATCGTCTGGGCTATCTTCGAAGTCTCTTCAGGCTTCGCCGAAAGCGCGCTGACGATATCAACCCAGTCGAGCGCGTGGAGGTGATAGAAGTGGATCACGTGATCCTGGACCATCTGCGCGCAGAACATGAGGTTGCGAATCAGCTCCGCGTTCTTGGGCACGGAGATTTTCAGCGCGTCCTCGACCGTTCTGACGCTCGCCAGCGCGTGAACCGTAGTGCACACGCCGCAAACTCGCTCGGTGAACGCCCAGGCGTCGCGCGGGTCGCGGCCCTTCAGGATTTTTTCGAAGCCGCGCACCATAGTGCCCGAGCTGAAAGCGTCGGTTATGCGGCCGTTTTCAATGACAGCTTCTATGCGAAGGTGCCCTTCGATGCGCGTTATCGGATCAACTACGACACGTGCCATTAGTTATCACCTCCTTCGGCCGTCTTCTCCGGCGACAGCGAATCGTCTTTCAGTTCTTGAATGACCTTTCGCTTTCGAATGTTCGTTGTGATGGCGTGCAAGGCCACGCCTCCTAGCGCGGTCAGGCCGAGCGCAGTTCCGATCGTGTCAGCGGTGCTCTCGATTCCGAATCCCGGGAACGAGGCGAGGTGTTGATAGAACGGCCCATTGTCCCAGAATCCGTTCTCGCTGCACCCGATGCACCCGTGACCCGATTGAATCGGGTAGCTCACGCCGTTGTTCCACTTTGTCACCCCGCACGCGTTATAGGTCACCGGACCTCGGCAGCCCATCTTGTACAGGCAGTATCCCTTGCGTGCGCTCTCATCGTCCCACGACTCGACGAACAACCCGGCGTCGTAGTACGGCCGGCGATAGCAGGTGTCGTGAACGCGGCGGGAGTAGAACTCACGCGGACGGCCCTGGCTGTCCAGCTCGGGAGCACGGCCGAAGACGAGCAGGTGGGTGACGACCCCGGTCATCACGTCGGCGATGGGAGGGCACCCAGGCACGTTGATAACCGGCTTGCTGATGATCTTGTGGATCGGAGTCGCGTTAGTTGGGTTCGGACTCGCGGCCTGGATGCAGCCGTTGGAAGCGCAACTGCCCCACGCGATAACCGCCGCGGCGGATTTCGCCGCTTCGCGAAGAATGTCTTCCGCTGAGCGCCCGGCGATCATGCAATACACGCCGCCGTCTTTCATAGGCACCGAGCCTTCTACCAGCAGAATGTACTCCCCGGGGTAATTCTTGATTGTGTCTTGCAAGCATTTCTCCGCCTGAAACCCGGCGGCCGC
>JBGQGO010000205.1:0-9049 GCA_041497455.1 Blastocatellia bacterium
CGAACCAGAAGGAAAAGCAGAAGCACAGTCAGCCACCCGCAAAGCGCCGACAGCATTCGCAGCGTCGTAAAGCTGATGCCAAACAGCTTGAATGTGAAATAGAGAAGAAGGTTGTACAGGTACGCTGAGTACAATCCTAGATTGTATTCGTCTATTCGCCATTCACTGTAGAACAAAGCGTTGCGCGCATTATGAGCCCACCAGCCCTCGTCGGTGATGAAATCGCGGCTGATCAAAGCCGAAGGGTCGGCATCCAGATTGATCACGCGAAGCAGCAATGCCGCGCCCAATATGGCGCACACAACTAGAGTCGCCGGCTTCGCAATCTTAATTCCCTTAACCATACAACCCAACCCTGGCCGCTCGATGAGACACCCGCCGCCGCAAAACCCTGAGGGATCGCCTTGTCCATATCCCGCAACGGCTCGGTCACTCTAATACCAAGACTTCCCTTTTTCAATGTGCGCTGGGTCGATGGAAGTTTTAAAAGTCTATGAACACTTCACGCTCGAAGCTGCGGACCACGTTGCAACCGCCTCGATTGCGGGTGCGTTCGAGCGCACGATTACCGTCAACTCGTTTTCCAAGTCGTGGGCGGTGTCGGGTTGGAGACTCGGCTATGCTTACGGGCCGGGCGATCTGGTTGGCAAGCTCGCGCAGTTGGGCAACATCTATGAGCGAATCACCTTCCTGAGAGCCGCTCCTCAAGCCGTGCCCGCTTAACTATGTCGGCTATCTTCGTGTCAACCCTGCAGCCGGCCTCGCATCGCGCGCACGCCCGCCGATCTTCGAAGTAGGCGATCTCGTTCCAGTGGGAGACCACGCCGGTACCAAAGCACGCACGGCAGACTGTGGCTTCGTCCTCAATGGCCTCTGATCTTATGGTTTTTTCCGCCGCTACCATTTGTTTCACCTGATCTGGGCTTCTTCTACCTGACAATATTTTCAGGCCCGCCCCTCAATATATTTTTGCTATAGTAAAGCTGCTTCGTTGTAGTGTCAACTATATCGCGGGGCTCACCGACGATTTCTTCCCGTGTCAGACGACCTTTCTGGGGTCCGCCGGCGCTCCATCCCGTTCAGTGCGGGGACTTGTTCGCGGAGGCGTGTTCGATTATTGTATCTACCTCCGGCTGCGCCGAGAATCGCCGTTCGTTAGGGGAATCAACATGAGAATCAGGCAGGGGGAGCGCCAGCGCATTGCGGAAATCCTTCGCGAGGAACTCGACGAGACCAGCCGCCGGATAAGCGACCGGCTCTCGGAGCTCGAGCGCCGCCCTGTCGCCAGCAAAGACGATTCTCTGGATGGCGTCCGCCGTTTCTATCAGGACCTGACCGATAACGACTGGACCGAAGCAGATGAGGAGGCCCTCGGCGGCCTGGCGGACTCGACCGAGGAACAGACTAAGCGCATGATGCGCGAAGCGTTCCGCCGCTCGCGGGTGCATCCGATTCCAAGCTTCGCATCGCTGATCAACGTCGCAAGAAAAGGTCCCGGTATGTCGGCTCTTGACGTGGCCGCGCCATTCGCCAACCCCGACGCGGTGCCCGCGGCCGAACGCGAACGCTTGGCCAACTTGCTGCACAGAGGGTTGAGGGCAGCAGCCAGTGAGATAGCGTCGAGATTAGAATTGACCGGCACAAAGGCGGATGTAGTCCGCGAGCAGCTCGATGACGTTGAAGGAGCCATCATAAGCGAGTTCACGCCGCTGGTTTGAAGCGCCAGAGACAAAAACACCGAGGGAGGAAACTTGAATGGCAGAGTATCCGAAACAATTCATCGAAAAGCTTGATGCACAATGCGGGAAGGAAGCCTGGCCGCTCATCGGCTTGTTCGCTCTGGATATCATCGTAGGAGCCGTCGCGCTCTACATCGTCGGCGCGTTAGCAAATAGTCTCCTGTAGCTAGAGCCGGCGCCTTCAAACGCACAATTGGAAAACACCACCCGCGACAGCAGTGCCGGTCTGGCGGAACGGCTGAACTACTTCAACTATTTCACCGAGGTCGAGGAGGAGTTCGTCCGCCGCCGCGGGAAGCATATGCTAATCTCCAATTTGGACTGGGCTCTGGTCGAGAGTTGGAAGAACGCCGGCATCCCGCTTCATATCGTTCTGCGCGCCATCAATCAAGCCTTCGACGCCTACGACGCGCGGGCCCAAAAGTATCGAAAGATCAATTCGATCTTCTATTGCCAGCAACAGGTCGAATCCACCTTTGCTGAATATCGCCTCGCACAGGTGGGCGGAGACCCCGCTTCGAGCGGGTCTGAGGGCGAGGAAGCGAGCGGCGCCGGATCATCCGGCGAACATGAGGCTTTTCCTAAAGACGTACTTTTCGGATTCCTGGCTCGATGCTACGACGAGCTTCGAACAGCGGCCTCGCGCGCGGCGACCTCGGGCCGGACGGCGCTTGAAGACGCGATCGACAGGGCGCGCTCAAGGCTCAAGGAGATCATTGTCGAGATCGAGGGATCGCCGCGCGTTGACGCCGAAGCGCTGGAGCGTGACCTCGACGGCATCGACCGGATGATTCTTGAAGGTGCGCGCGAAAGCCTGGGCGAAGAGGAATTGAAGAAGCTTCGAGCCGACGCCGAGTCGCATCTCCGCTCTTATCGCAAGAAGATGGATAAAGCGATCTACGAACAGACGGTTCAGAATTTCATCTCGCGCCGTTTGCGCGAGATGAACAACATCCCCCGCCTCAGCTTGTTCTACCTGTAAACACGCTCCGTGGGGGTGGCGGTGGCTTAAGGGACAGTCATTTTACGGCGCCTCGCCACATTGTCCACGGACCGCTGTAATCAAGCTTGTCCAGCGACAGCGGGAGCAAATCCTCCTCAGATCCCTCCAAAGCGAGTACTCCATCGAGCAAGAGCGGAGCGGCTTTCAGTGGTTGCCATTGCTGACCGAGCAGCCTCGCGATCACCTCGATGTCCGGTACACCTCCAAAGTAGCGCCTGAGATTGTTCACCACTACACCCATATTGAGCCGCTGCTGTGGGTCTCCGCGGCGTATGACATCATAAGCAGCAATCACTGACATTATGGGATCGAGCCATTTGCCGTGCATCAAGTCGATCCAATCGTCAATCCGCGGATCTGGAGAACGTTTCCGCGCAAAGAGGTTCTGAGCCAGACACATCGAACGCACTGCCTTGAGCGGATTTCCGCCGCGGTTGCTGTCCAGCCGGGACACAACGGCCTCCTCCAGATATTTGAAGAGTTTGTGTATAGGAAGGAGAAATTGATGCGTCGAAAGATTTCCGTCTTCACCTTCCGCGAAAGTGACGAAAGTGGCGCGGTTCGCCAAACAGCACACGGCGAGCGTGAGGGGTGCTAGCCCGGGCATTCTGAACGAAAGCAAGTGACAGCCTTCTGTCGCGGGCAGACGACCCTCATAGATTCCGCCCAGACCCGCAACAGCGCGCAACGAATGCCATTCGACTGTAGGGCCATCGCTCAGTGCAATTGCAAACTTACCCTCGGTCTTTTCAAATCCCGCCAGAACATAGACGAGCGAATCGCCTTGTTCGACATCCTTGAATGTTTCAAGCGGAAGCGGTGACAACATACTGAATCGCCCCTCGCCGGCCAGTATGTGTGAAGCTCCGAAAATCGACAACCAGAGGCCGAGGTCCCAATTGGCCATGGGGGCCCCAAGCGTTTCTGAGAAATCGGCCAGCCCCGGTTCGGGCGAGTGCGAAACAGTGGCGAGAATATTAGCTTTCACTTCGCTCATCGGCCGCTCGAGCAGATCGATTACTTTCGTCTCGCCGGGGTTAACCGTTAAGGTTCGCCTATGAATCGTGGCGCCACGCTCACGTACTTTGACACTATAGGTTCCAGGTGTGACATTGCCGGAGAATTCCTTTCCGGCGGTTTCAGTATGACCGGATTGAGGATGCTCCAAGACAATCTCTGTACCCGGCGCTGCCCTTAAGGATATGTTCGCTTCATCACTCATTGAGAACGCCGCTTTCGAGATCGACCCCCGAGGTGTACCGCGGGTTGCCTTTGCTTTGGTGAAGCGCACCACGCAAGGGTCATACAGGTCCAATGGCTCTTGCGGCGGCGGGTCTACTTGGATGACCGGTGCTGCCGGGTGCGACACTTCCAGAGAGTACTCGTCGGGCGCCAGGGTGAGTTTGTAGGTGCTTCCTTGAAATTGATACGGCTTGTCCAGCCCTCGCGCTGCTACTCTGAGCGTGAACTGATCTGCAGGGTCTGCATTCTCCACCTTTATTTCGCAGTCGGATTGTGGAATCGGATCGAGCTTGAAGATAAGGCCGTCGCCGTTGCCGTCCTTGCTCGAATCGATTTCCTGTCCTTTTTTCTTGATCCTCTTTTCTACGTACTCGCAGAGCAGATTGAAAATGACGTACATCCTGTTGGCACGCCATCCTTTAGCCCGGCCCCCGCCCTTGAGTCCCTGGACCAATATCTCAGCAAAACCACTTGCGACTTTTGCCGCTTCACCCTGCGCCGTTGAAAACAGGGTGTAATAGGTTGGCTTGCCCATCTCTGATGGAGGAGGGATGAAGCCCAGCTTGGTGACTTCGATCTGCGACTCTTGAACAAGAGTGCGGCAGGCATCGATGAAATAATAGTGGTCTCCGGGACCAAGTGAATTCCAGAGTTTTGTTTGGATTTCCTGCAATCTAAGGCAGGCGTCACCGGAACCCGCGAGGTCAGTGAAGTCTGAAGTCACCAGAACGTCAACTGGCCTTCCTCCTGAGTCCGTGACCGAGAACCCGTGCCCGGAGAAGAAGAGGTAGAGCTCTTCGGTGGCGCCTCTTCCAGTATCGATCAGTTTTCTGATCTCAGCTTTGATCTCGCTTCGAGTCGTACCTGCGGTGCGGCCAGGGAACTCTGGTCCCGCGCAACACAGAATGTCGGCTGGCTCGGCCTTCTTATTGGCGATCAACCAGTCTCGAAACAAAGCGGCGCCTGCGTTGGTTCCGGCTAACTGTTTTGCGAGGATTCCTCCGCTGTTGGAATAGTCTTGAATCGCAATGATCAATGCTCGTCCAGCCATAGCGCCCTCACTGATTCAAATGTGCGGTTACGAACTCGCTAACCGAGGCTCCGTTCGCGGCCTCGTTCCGATACATGAAGCGGCCGTCACGATGTATCCCAACCAGCCGCGAGGTTTTCATGGAGAGAATCGGCGAGCCGGAATTGCCGCCAAGAGTCGAGCAATCGTGAAAGATCGAATTAGCAGCGACGCCGGTCACTTCACCCGGCGCCGCCCTTTTCACTCCAAAACGGGCTCCGAAAACCGTGCTGATGAAAAGAGGGTTGCGCACGGAATCGTTAAACGGATAGCCGATCGCGACCACTGGATGCCCCTCTTCTACTTCAGCCGGATCGATCGCGAGTGGAAGCCGGCCGTCATTGTAGTCTTTCTTCTCCACCTCGAGCAGGGCCATATCGAGGGCCGGGTGGACCGCTACCACTCGCTTGATGGCGACTGGCGGCTCGTCGGGTGATTGATACTCGTGCTTGAAGCGAACCACTGCCTGCCCTTGTTCGAGCACTTCCGTTCCCCGGGAAAGCTGGCTGAGCACATGCCTGTTGGTCACAAGCAGTTTGTCCGAAATCAGGAACCCGGTGCCCACGGCTTCTTCCGGAAACTGGTCAATACGCCCGATAGAGTATAGGAAGGGCGTGACCGACTTTTGAAAGGCCGGCCAATCTTGGAATGATGAAGCAGCTTCTTCCGGAAGGTCGTCAAGACTTCCACGCTTTGATAGCGGCGCCGGCCTCATCAACCGAATAGCAAGCTCTAACGCCGCAAGCTGCGGCGCAGACGGCTTGCCGCCCAGCCTGAGCGTCTCTAGAGCCTCCTCCGCAAGTTGTTGCTCTTCTCCCGCCGGCATGTTCGCGGTACCGATAATCGCGCGCCGGCTTTCCCACGCCTGGCCTATAGTCATCTGACTGAAGGCCCGCTCAGCTCGTTTTAGCAGCATCTCATGCAGGTCAGCCATAGTTCACCTAAGCAAGTTGGTTTTCATAGATACGAGAATTAGGATCGTTTCTGTCAGGCAGACACACGGTTTCCGTGAGGTGATCTCCGTCGAACTGAAGCCACATATACCCCTGAGCGCCATACTCATTTTCGTGCCCGTCGACATAGGGATTGGGCGCATCCAGAAAGGCGCCACCCGGCCCTGTGTTCTTCTGCGGCAGCCGGCGGAAACTGCTGAATCTTGGATCAGCATCGGCGTTGCCCAGCTTGTCACGGAAATACGGATACCCGCTGTGGCCTATGCAACGTCCGTAAAATCCCCACAATGGATGTTGATCGTAAAGAATGCATCGGTGCTCGTGTCCCCAGTACCACGCAAATATCTTCTTGGAGGCGAGGACATCGCCCAGCTTTTCGACCATATTGTTATCGACTTTCTTGTCTAGATAAGTAAACGGCTGATGATGCGAGAAAAAGATAACTTTCCGAGGGCCGGCGTTATCGACTGTAGAGCGCAGCCATTGAACCTGTTCGTCACTCAATCCGCCATGCCAGCGATTGAAGACACTTTCGGTATAACCGGTATCCAATCCAACAAGCAGCCAGTGGTCGTTCTGCATAGCGAAGCAGCTTGATGATTGTCCGAACTCTCTCAAGGTTAGTTCAAAATATGCGTGCCCGCCCGTATACATTTCGTGGTTTGAATTGAGCGCGCGACTTGTGGCAGCGGCATTCCTCGGCCAGAGGTCGAGAAAACGTTCTTTCACTTCGCCTTTATCCCCCGCGTAGTAGACATCTCCCAGGTGTATTATGAGCTTGTATCCATCGGGATCGGTTTCGATGCTCTTTGCGCAGTCGGGCGCCCCGTACAATCCCGTGCCCCAGTCTCCCAGCAACGCGACACGCGTAGCATTGTCGAATGTTTCAGGAACGGCTGGCGGGGCCAGGAAATCATGCTTCTTGATACCTTTCACCCAAGAAAAGAAGCTGCCAATCCACCCTTTTATATCTTTGTCATCGAACTTCGCTTCCAGGAATTCATCGCCTCGGCCGAGAGGTTCAAGTTTGCCCCCTTCGTCGTTGGCGCGCTGAGCCAGAAAGGTTTGCAAAAGTGATGCTGTCGGATGATCAGGCGATACCAGCACTCCCGGAACCTTCTCTTCAGCTTCGAGTGTATCCAGGGCCCCGCCCAGACCGGCGAGAAAGCTCGCTGCTTCCAAAGGATCGTCCGCAACTTTGTTAGCCTCCTCCTGCGCCTTCGACGCAACTGCCTCGTGATTTCTCTTGTTGAAAGCCTCATCAATTTGGCGGTACGTAACGATGGTCTTTCTTATGCTCATGACTACTCCTTTTTGGGTCCCGCAATTAACCCGGGCTGAGTTTGTTAGGAAGAACGGCCCAGTACAATGGCCGGGGCTGAATTCTACCACAGCAATCGCGATTGTCAATTACGTCACATGCAATGCATCGTTGTATTTCCCACATGATGTCAATTATTGCCGCCTGACGGCCCGGGACGCAGGTCCTGCCGGGCAAACGCAGCTCAATACACTCGCCGCTTCGCTTTTATCCACCAGCAACAAGTTGCTATTGTAAGATTCATGAAGACTTGCTCCGTTAACGCTGATGACGTTATTGACGTCACCGCCGATCGCCTGGCTTACGGCGGAGATGCGATAGCTCGACACGATGGGCTCGCGATATTTGTTCCCTTCGCCGCGCCCGGTGAGCGGCTCCGAGTTCGAATCACTGAGCGAAAGAAGAACTTTGCTCGCGGCGAGATCAATCGAATCCTGGAACCCTCGTCCGCAAGACGTGAACCGCTCTGCCAGTACTTCGGCGACTGCGGAGGGTGCCAGCTTCAACATATCAGCTACGAGGCGCAGCTTGAGTCCAAGATCGGGTTCGTTCGCGATGCGCTGGAAAGAATAGGCCGCATAGACTGGCCCCACAAGATAGACATCCGCCACGCCGCTGAGTTCGGCTATCGCTCGCGTGCTCAGGTAAAGATCGACCGGAGGGCGGGCCGTGTTGGGTTTAATCGCGCAGCCTCGAACGCTGTGTGTGATGTTACGGGTTGTCCGATACTCGTGCCTGAACTCGACGAAGCGCTTCGTTCCCTTTGGAGTGCCTTGGGCCACGCACCCGGCAGCGATGAGAACTTACCCAACAGGCTGCAGATAGAAATGGCAGCAGGAGAATCCGGAGTCTCGTTCGAGCCTGCACTCGACGGTTTGCCTGGAGGCGCGCTTCAGCGAACCGTGCAAGGGGCCGTGTACAATTTCAGCCCTTCGACGTTCTTTCAAGGGAACCCAGGTCTGCTCGACGAACTGGTCGACGAAGCGGTCGGCGAGACTTCGGGGGATCTCGCGATTGACCTCTATGCGGGCGTTGGACTGTTCACGATTCAGCTTGCGCGACGGTTCAGTCGAGTGATCGGCGTCGAGGCTGACACCGCCGCGGCAGACTTTGCTCTCGAGAACATCAGCACGAATCACCTGACTAACATCGAGTTTCATAACAACGCCGCGGAGCCGTGGCTGAAAAGCTTCGTCGAGACTAAAGCGCCGCCTCCCGATCTTGTTCTACTGGACCCTCCGCGAATCGGCGCTGCCGAGGCGATCACTCACATCGTCGCGCTGAAACCCACTCGCATCACGTATGTCTCTTGCGATCCGGCCACGCTCGCGCGCGACCTTCGCACGCTGCTCGATTTAGGCTATGAGCTTACCAGGATCACCGCGATTGATTTGTTTCCTCAGACGTTTCACATCGAGACAGTCGCTGCGCTGGTAAGGCGCTGAGTCATTGATCGAATGAGGCCTTCAACCAAGCAAGGGTTTCACACGGTGAGATATCAGACACAAACTAATTCTATGCTGGGTGCAATTCGAAGGCGGGCTTGAGATCGGACGACTCCTAAACAATAGAGGCTGATCCAGGCTGTGCCAATACCACCCACGGGAGTGGGTGGATCGTTCAAGTCCTGCCTACAGACGAAGGCCGAGCGCTGCTTCCCCGAATACCACCCACGGGAGTGGGTGGATCGTTCAAGTCCTGCCTACAGACGAAGGCCGAGCG
>JBGQGO010000206.1:0-9035 GCA_041497455.1 Blastocatellia bacterium
CAAGACGCCCAGGAGCGATGTATACCCGCCGGCCGTTGTGTCGAGATTACCAGTATTGCTAAGGCCACCGATGGTGGGAGCCACTGGCGAACGGCTGAGGAACTGCGAAACCAGCGAGACCTGAAACTTCCAAGGCAGATCGACGATTCCTGAGACATTCAGGTTATGCCGTGCTAGATCCGGGCCGTAGGTTGCGAAGAAGTTGTTCAGGTCTTGCGTAACGTCCAATATGCTCTTGCTGTTCTGAAAAGCATAGGACGCGGTGAATTGAAAGCGGTGGGAGAAACGCTTATCCACCTTGAGCAGGAGCGCCTGATACTTCGACGTTGCGCCTGGCCACCAGAAGTTGATCGGGCCGGAGGAGCATTCGGCTGCGGGGTTGCTCGCCTGGGTCCCTGTGCATGCGGGGATTTTCGGTCCGCCGACAGTATTGAAGTGATTATAGTCAACGCTGGCGCCAAAGAACCCGCCAGGTGTCCCGTGGATCATGTGCCTGTAGACGTAGTCAGCCTGGAGCACAATATTCCAAGGCAACTGACGCTGAACCCCGACATTAAAGTGCTGAGCCTGAGTCGTCGGGAAGTCGTGCGGGTAAATCGCCCCAAGTGCATTAGCCTGTTTGGAAAGCAAGATCTGCGGGTCCGTTCCAGTGCCGGGAAATTTCGCGTCCTGCTGGGCTCTAAGCGCCGGAAGCTGCGCGAGGAACGTGCCATACCTGTAAGCGAGCGTATTGAGGAACGCGCTGCTGAAAGGCAGTCCGGATCCATCAATTCTGGTAACGGAATTGTTGCCGATGAATTGCCGGCCGGAAGCCCCAATCACGGCGCGCTCTCCCAGCCGCCACCAAACGAGCTGCGTATCGTAGAAGATACCGACCCCGCCGCGAATGACCGTCTTGCCGCTCTTGCCAAGGCTCCACGCAAACCCCACCGCGGGTTCAAAGTTCTTCCATTCCTTTCGCGTGGGACTCAAGTCGCTGCCGTAAATGGGAGCGAGGATTGCTGGTTTCGGAAGGTCGTAGTTCAGCACATTCGATTCGTGTTCCCAACCCATTCCGTAGTTAAGAGTAAACTGCGGTGTGACCTTCCATGAATCCTGCGCGTAGAAATGGAAGCGTTCATTGGTTTTGGCCTTGTCGAGCCGGAACGACGGCTGTGCTCGATCCCCAATACCCAGCAGGAAAGCCACCACCGGAAGTTTCTTGAGATCGTCGGCCGTGTTGATCGTAAGCGGCAGGCCCAAGAGTGGGAAAACCGCCGCCGGTACGCCGACCCCGAGAAGGAACTCTGGCGAAAGAAGGTAAGCTCTCGCGGGATCGAAAAATCCCCAGTAGCCGGTGCCCGAAAAGTGTTCCCATTCGCCGCCGAACTTCACCCGGTGACTGCCGAGCTGCCAGCTCACGTTGTCCGACACCGGGAAGCGGCGCAGATCACGTCCCTGAGGCGAATTGAAATTATTCCCCAGTGCAAAATTAACGGAGTCGAGATAGAAAACCTCAGGTCCGCCCGCACCGATACAGTTGCCATTGACATCGCCACTACAAGGAGCGGGAATGTTCCGGTTTTGCCAATACCCGAACGAGAACCTGAAGTCGTTCACAAGGTTCGGGCGCAAGACGCTGGTGACGCCCAAGAGATACTGATCGACCCAGTTCTTGTTGGAAACGAAGTTCGAAGGAGGCACCGCGATCCCGAAAGGACCGGCGTTGGTGTTACCGTCGTGCGAGTAACGAATGAAACCCGAGTGCTTGTCGTTCAATCGGTCGTCAATCCTGAAGCCAAACGTTTTACCCCTATAGGGCGCTGGAGCGACCGTGCCGAATGCCGCAACCGATGGAAGGTCTGGCAGCACCACGTAAACTCCGTACTGGTTGGTGTACTCCAAATTGCCAAAGAAGAAAAGCCTGTCCTTCTTGATCGGGCCGCCGGCCCAGAATCCGCTTTGCCTTCTCGCGAAGAACGGGTCATTCGTAATGGTGTTCCGAACCAGGCTCGGATAAGCCCCCATGTTGTGATCGCGGAAGTAGAAATACCCCGCGCCATGATATTCGTTACCGCCACCGCGCGTCACGATATTGATCGCGCCAAACGCGGTAATACCGGTTGAAAGGTCGAAGTTCGTGCTGGAAATCTGGAACTCCTGAACCACTTCCTGAGAAAAATTCTGGCCCGCGCCGCCTTCTACCGGGTTGCGGATATTGCCGCCGTCCACGGTGATAGCAGTGTGGGATGAGGGACCGCCCAGAACGGAGACGTTAAACTGCGCGTTGAATTGGGCGGGATTCCCACGCTCCACCATCACGCCCGGTTCTAATTGAGCTAGATTCAAGAAGCTCCGTCCGTTCAGCGGCAGGCCTTCGATCTGCTGCCTCGTCACGACGCCTTGAACCGTGTTCGACTCAAGATTGATGGTAGACCCTTCGGCCTGGACGTCGACGGTTTCCTTTGTAGCGACAACCTGCATCGCAACGTTGAGGGTTGTCGTGGCGCCTGTTAGAACTTCGGCCGAGCGAACGCTTGCAGCAAACCCCGAAGCCTCGATCCGAACCTCATACGTGCCTGGTGGCAGTGATGCGGCAGAAAACACTCCACTCTCCTCGGTTTGGATGACGCGGAACGCCCCAGTGTTCTTGTTTGTCACTGTTATTGTGGCCTTTTGTATGACAGCACCCGAGGGATCGGTGACTGTGCCCGCGATGGTTCCGGTTTGAACTTGCGCCATGACGGGAAGGGTCGTCCTTGCTGCGAACGTCAGCAGCGCAACTATAAGCAGCGTGAGTTTCAACTTGATGTGCATGCTCGTCTCCTTTTCAATTACCGTGAGCGGGTAACCTTGCAAGCCGATCCCCCTGATTAGCGGAGTCGGCTGCTATTGATGTCAGCGAATGGTCGCACGGGAGAAGCGGGTAACCAGTCTGCTCAGGATCCGTTTCGCGAATAAGGCCAGTTGTGACAACAGTCTCTATGCTTCGATCCCGCACCACGACCCAATAAATAAACGATAGATCGGAAGCAGACGCGCATATGATTGGTTTTCGACGCCGCGCCTGTCAAGCTGATTTCGCGCTGCGGTCCATTCAAGTAGCGTCATTGCCCCCTGGGCTCAGTGTTGTCCGAACCTGCACGGTCAGCGTCTGAACTAGCCTTGCTAAAACTTGGCCTGTAAGAAGAAATGCGAATACTGTCCATCGGACTTGAAGTACCGACCGTCCAGTCGGTCGGATATTATCCCAGCCGACTATCGTTGTCAATCAGGGAAAGCTCTTGCCGCAACCAAAAAAAACCAGCCTTCCTTGAGCGAGAGGGCGGCAGAGACTATCATGGCCCCGATCTTCGGTTTACAGCTCAATCGAATCCAGATCGTTAGGAGGGAGAATGTCGAGATGGCTTAGTCCCCTGCTGGCAGTCGCCCTGCTGTTTGGACAGTTCAATCTTATCGCTCCCGCCGCGCGCGTCGAAAAGCGCGGCTTGAAGATCGGAGTCGCCGCACTGGCGATTACGCCTTTCGGACCTGATCGTGACTGGGACGGGACCATCACCGAATCAGGCGTGTGGGGCGAGAAGTTCACCGATGCAAATCACAACGGCCGCTGGGACACCGGCGAACCCTTTGAAGATGATCCCGGCAATGATGGGCTCGACCCAAGCTCGAAGGGCAAGTACGACGGGATTTTTCTCGCGGGCTTCGGCGCCAACCGGCTGGCGACGGGCAAACACGATGACCTTTGGGCGCGGGCAATCGTGCTCGAATACGGAACGACCAAGATCGCGATCGTTTCGATCGATGTCATCGGCTATTACTCGAAGGCGAACTATTACGGGCTCGGCGAAATCAAGAAGCTCGTCGATCCTAAGCTCGGCGTGGGCGAAATCCTGATCGCGAGCACTCACGACCACGAAGCTCCTGATACCATCGGCGCGTGGGGACCGAACGCACTGAGCGACGGAAAGTACCCCAAGTACCTTCGATTCGTCGATCGGCAAATCGCGAAGGCCATCAACAAAGCGGCTGCCTCGACCGTGCGGGCGGTTATGAAGCTCGGGCACACTGACCCGCAAGTTTCTCCGTCAATCGCGGGAATGCAGACCCGCACGCACGGGCGGCCTCCGGACTTCTTTGATCAGGAGCTGCGCGTGATGCAGTTCTTCGACGGCTCACGCAGCAGGCTCGACAAAGTCGTCGCCACCCTCATCAACTGGAACACTCACCCGGAGTCGATGGAAAGCGGAAACACGCTTATCACGTCGGACTTCCCTCACGCGGTGCGCGAAGCCGTCGAAAAGAAGTACGGCGGCACGGCTATCTACATCAGCGGCGACATTGGCGCCGTCGAAATCATCGGCGACTCGAATAACAAGGTCAATGATCGCGTTCGATTCGACGGCAAAGATTATCCGTTGAAGCCCAACAGCAATCGTCCCGACTACACCTTTGAACGGACTGAAGCCATCGGCCGCGACGTTGCGAAAGCAGTATTCGACGCGTTGGGGCGAGGCGAATGGAGCGGCGCATCGGGAATCGATATGAAGAAAGCTACGCTGCGAGCGCCGATGGACAACGCGGGCTACGTGTTCCTGGCTAGCAAAGGCGTGCTCGATACGATGCCGATGCCCCGCGAAGGCGAGCAGCTTGAACTTGAAACGACGGTATATGCGATCACGATCGGCGATGCGCAGATCATCACTACTCCGGGCGAGCTGTTTCCGGAAGTCTTCTACGGCGTGGAAAAGTACCGCCGCCGCGACTGTAATGAGGCCGACACCAAGCGTCCCGCCGAACCCGGCGTGCGCGACCGAATGACGAAGAAGTACAAGTTTGTATTTGGACTGTGCCCGGACGAGTTCGGCTACATCGTGCCGGGTTATGACTTCCTCCCGCCGTCGCCTGATCCGGCGCGGGGGCTTCGCCAGGCACAAGACCCGTGCAAGTCAGCCGGCTCGCCCGATCATTATCATGAGACGAATTCCGCAAGCTCGCAGCTTGCGGCGAGGTGGGCGTGCGTTGCATCGGCGCTGCTTCAAGGGAAAACGCCGGACTCGGCAGCTTGCAGGAAGTAGAGCTGCTCTTTGCGTCTTCGCGAGTCTTTGCGTGCTTTGCGCGAAACGACTTCTTCCTAACAGATGCTAACTGCAATCACTCGTCAGGTCAGCTCGAGCATCAATCGTTGCGAGCTTACCTTTCACGCCAAAGAGCCAATCGACATTAAGAAGGCGATCGCGCAGCACGAGGCTTATGAAGAATGCCTGCGCGGCCTCGGCGCGCGCGTGGTCTCGCTTGCGGCGGACCCTGATTTGCCTGACGCGGTGTTTGTCGAAGACGCCGCCATCGTCGTTGATGAAATCGCAGTGATTCCAATGATGGGCGCCGCAAGTCGGCGGCCTGAAACCGAGAGCCTCGCCCGCGCGCTGTCTGTTTATCGACCGCTAAAGTTTATGCAGTCGCCGGGCACGCTCGATGGCGGAGACGTGATGCGCATCGGACGCCGAATCTTTGTCGGCGCGTCGAGTCGCACGAACGCCGCCGGCATTGTTCAACTGCGTGCTGCTCTCGCAGAGTTCAATTACGAAGTGACCGCAGTCGATGTCCGACAATGTCTGCATCTCAAGAGCGGCTGTTCTTATGTCGGCAGGAATTCGATTCTCGTCAACCGCGAGTGGGTGGACGTGATGCGGCTCGCGGGATTTGAGTTGATCGACGTTCCGCGATCGGAGCCGGGCGCCGCGAATGCTTTGCTGATCGAAGATGTAGTGATCGTTCCGAGCGCGTTCCCGCGAACCATCGCGCTGCTCGAGGCGCACGGCTTCATCGTAAAAGCGATAGACGTATCAGAGTTTCAAAAAGCGGAAGGCGGCGTCACCTGCAAGAGCATAATCTTCAACGCTGCCGAACCCGAGTCGTCGCAACCCTGGAAGGGTGGCGGCGTATAGCCACGGGTGAGTCCGCGAACCCGTGGAACCGCAGCGAATCGCCTTTGGGCACGTAGCCATAGCGATGAGCGAACACTCCCAGATAAATATTCGCCTCATCGACCATTCTCAGCGATTCGGCAATGGCATCCGCATCAGCGGCAGGCAGGTGCTCCATCATCGTAGGGAACATTCCTTGGCGCAGGCAGGCATCCATCACGTCCTTGCGATGATCGGGCAAGTCGCGGGCGGTGCTGCTGATCATTACTTTTATTTCAGACATCGCAAACCTAGACCCCACCTGCCGCAGACTATTTGGACTGCGGTAGCCCCTATTTGGACTGCGCCGCCCTCTTCCTCATTGTGTGACATTCGCATGCGTGGCGGCGCTTTGGCTTGAGTGGCGCACAAAAAACCGAGCCCCGCCCAAAGATCGACGCGTGTGGAGTTGCGTGGGCGGGACCATCGAGAGCCAAAAGCGCCGCCACGCATGCAACAGACACACAATGAGGAAGAGGGCGGCGCAGTCCAAATAGGCCGCCGCAGTCCAAATAACATTCACGTCGCAATCATCTTTCGTGAACCTCGCGCGGGCCGACGCCGGTCACGTCCCACTTCATCACATCGGACCAGTGGTTCTCGCTCAAGAAAGTCAGATAAGAGGTTTCACCCTTCAGGTAGTAACCCAAGAACGCCACGCTGTACGAGTTGATGATCTTGTAAGTCGTCTCCATCGCAGTGAACTCGAACGGCTCGTTCGTGTCTCTCCGCTTCCCTGCTCCCACTCCATCGCCAAAGTTTTTGTTGATCTTGAACATGTCGGTGAACGAAAAGTGGCCGCCGTTTTTCAGCTCGAGCAAATAAGACGCGCCGGTGTGCTTCGTGTGATTGTCGCGAATCGCGGTGTTGCCCGCAACGCCGAGCGTTCGGTCCTCAGTCCCAAGCATGCGCAAAGAAGGCACAGTCAAATTCGTGTGGGCGGGCGGCGCGCCCGACATAGCGATCACCGCTTTGAATCGCGGGTCTTGATCCGATGCCCAGTGCGCGGTGAATGAGCCGAACGACATGCCGGTGACTGCTGCATTCTCGGTGTCGATGCGCCCGCGGAATCGTTTATCCGCTCCTTTATCCCATTTAATCATCTGGTCGAGCAGGTAGCTCACGTCGAGCGGCCGGTCTTTGGCAGAGTTGTTACGTTCCCCGCCCTGAAACACAACCGGCTTGCCGTCGATGATCGTCCATCTTGCGTTACCTGTATGATCGGCCGAGACGATGATGTAGCCGTGGCTTGCGAGATAGTCGCACCAAAACGTGTTTTGATTGCGTGACCCTCCGTTGCCGTGCGAGAAAACGACCAGCGGGAATCGCCCCTTGCGCACCGGAGCGTTGCGATGAGCCTCGTTCCAGTAGATCTTGTCCATTTCGGCTGCGCTCATCTTGTAGGTCTTCTTGATCAGCTCGTCTATTTCTGGAGTCACGCCGCCCGGAATGAAGTCCGAGTACTTGTTCTTAGGCATGCGCCGCGCTTCGTTAGCCGCCGGGTACCAAATCTCAGTGACCAGCGTGCGAGGCTGTTTGGTGAAGCTGTCCGTGCGTTTGGTATCGACGAACACCGTGGTAGTCACGCCCACGGGGAATGGTCCGGCCGACAGCGGCTCCGGAGGGTTGGTCTTGGAGGTATTCCCCGAAACGCCGGGCAGAGTAATCAATACGACCATCAGCAGCGCTTGTGCGATCTTTCTGATCTTTCGTGCGTGCATTGCGTTCCTCCTGTCCAGTCGAGATGAGGTCAAAGAATAGAAGCCCGGCTGGGAACCAATTTCAAGCCTACAGTTGCGACATGCGGCGGAAGACTTCGGTTCGGTCTTTTGCGTTTGGCGCGAGATCTAGATACTTGTTGTATTCAACTCGCGCTCGTTCTGCCTGGCCCAGCCGATCATAGGTGCGGCCGAGCTTGAGATGCAGGAGCGCGTACCTTGGAGACGTGCCGGACTGGGTCAGCTCGTACATTTCCAGAGCTTCTTCGTACCGGCCCCGGTCAAAGTAGTAGTCTCCAAGAGCAGCCCAGTTCTTCGGATACGGCAAAACCTCAACTGATTGTTTCAGGTAGCTCTCTGCGACGTCGAAATTCTTCCGCTCGGCGTAAAGCGAGCCGAGATCGTTGTAGATTCTCGACAGGTATCCGCGTTGCCGCGGCCCCTCGCTCACTGCATCCCTGGCATATTCAAGACGCTCAATGGCGGAATCTAATTTCCCCTCATTGTAAGCAAACTGGCTAAGGTTGATTAATGCGTCGAGGCAATTTGGGTCCAACTCCAACGCCCGGCGCGTTGCCTCTTCAGCTTTCTGCCGGTCACCTTGAACGTAATACTCCGTCGATAGGAGTATGAGCGGCTGCGTAGAGCCCGGATTGCTAGCGGCACAATGACGGAATAGGCTCAGCGTGTCGCTCCATACTCTGTTCTGGTTGATATACACAAAGCTCCACAGGATCAGCAAAGATGTGGCGACCGCCGCAGCGGTTTTCCTGGCAGACAAGTTGAAGATCCTGCGCGCGGCCAGCCATTCCACCCCCATTGCAAGCGCTAAGCATATTCCGATTGATGGCAAATACAGATACCTTTCCTGAACGAAGTACTCCGGCACAAAGACCCGCAGCCCGGCCAGCGGCGGCAAGAGCCATATGATGAACCAAACTCCAGCAAACGCTAAGAGCCGTGACTTCGCTAGTAAGATGACCACGACAACCGCAACCATCAGCACAAGCGGCCCGATGAAAGAAAAACTCAGAAATGAGCCAACAGGCGCGGTGTAGTGCTGCAAATTATAGCCGACCGGGATCAGCATCAGTCCAAGATACTTCACTGTCACCAATGGCGCGGTCGCCAACGCAAGATCGATCCCAAATCGCGACCCGGGCGGCGTAAGCAGACGGCCAATCGCAATGTACCGCATCATGAAATAAACAGCGGCAGGCGCGACAAAAACTACTGCCAGGGTCGCGGCGCTAACAACGCGCTTCCTCATCCCCAGGGCGTCTCTAAAGTAACAAATCTCGCAGTATGCGATCACTAACGGCAGAGCAAACGCAGTCTCTTTGCTCAACACAGCGGGAAGGAATACCCCGAA
>JBGQGO010000207.1:0-8968 GCA_041497455.1 Blastocatellia bacterium
CAAGTATTCATCCGCGTCCCAGCCCGCCGGAGGTCGGAATGTGCGGCGTGTCTCGGTGATCGCGCGCACTCGCCCGGCATGGAAGTCGCGCACTTCGCCGCTCAGGTGATCCCGGCAGACCGCGTACCATTCGCCCAGGTGATTGTGCAGCAACAGTACGTCTATATCGCGTTTGGTTCTGCCATGCCGGTGCTGTGAAAAGTAATCAATACTCAGAGTCCGGCGGTGAATCGCGGCGCTCGCGAGCTTTTGCAGGAAGGCCGGGTCCGCGTCGAGAATCGGCTCCGGTGCAAAGGTGATAGCGCGATCGAGTGCGGCTAAGTCGATCACGATCTCGCTGGGCAGGAGAGCCGCTAGCTTGCTCAGGGCCTGGCGCGTAAGCCTCACTTCAGCGGTCGGAGCGAGCCGGCGCAGAATCCGCTCGGCCGCAAAGAAAGCGATCAGCTCACCTTCCGATAGACTCACTTGAGGTAATTGCCACGCGCGATCGGTAAAGCGATATCCATTTCGTTCTCTATCGAAGACGAGCGGCGCATTGAACTGGTTTCGGAGCGCGTCGATATCGCGTTGAATCGTGCGAGCGTGGCGTTCAACGACTCGCGCGAGGTCCGCTCGGGTCGGGCAGCGATCCCTCTGGATCTCTACGCAGATGCGATTGAGTCGCTCGAGGGCATGCACGTGCACGCGTTGTTGTGTCCTGCTTGTACTCATACTTCCAAGGCTCGATAAGGTTAGCAGAGGCAGGGAGACAAGGAGTGTCTCTCTGAAAAGATTTCTTGAACGGCGCAAGCTTATATCCTGGATGAGGGAGTGTCAAATTACAGTTAGGATTGGGCGGCGATTCGTCGCCGATGCGCGTAAGGAATGTCGAGTTGGTATACCCGTTCATTCCCCTGGCGGAGGGGGATTAAAGGGCGATAGCGTCTCAAGAATCCGCTCCTGGCAGACGGCACAGAAAGGGACGCCCAAGGTACGCATTCGGCAGTCATATTCCGGGCGAAATATGTCGCAGTGGTAATGATCGGCTCCCTCAAAGGCTCCCACTACACCTGCGAGTACGGGAGATGGCTGCGGATCGCACTCTGCACAGTCAGCGTTGTGCGTCGTCGGCATGGGCGTTGCCGCTGAGACAAGATGCCGCCACTTATTTGTTGCTCGATTTGTGTCGATAGTTATGTTCGGCTCAGCCGGCTCGCCCCACGGAAATCTATCTTGTCCAGTTTCACCAGAATCGCAACCCAGGTAGGATTCATATTCATCGTGTTCGCCGTCGCGACTACGGGCCGTGGTTTTGCGACACAACCAGTTGTCCGTTGCAGCCGCTCCTCTGCAGGCTCGTTGCCATTTCACGGGAGCCAATAGTCTTTCTGTCGGCTCTTACTTACCGAGGGCACGTTGAAAAAACGGCGCCAAAAGCCCCAGCACAGTGGATGTCACGAGGACGGCGATCCCGGCCAAAGCAGACGAGTACCAAAGGTACTGATTAAACGGTGTCTTGGGAAGAGCGAAGGCCCACGCCACATAAGCGACGGTCGCCGCAAGCATTTCCCAAACAGGCCACGCGCGAAAACGGGTGGGCAGCCTTCCCTTGGCGGCTTTGACTTTGGAAGCGTAAACCATCCAAACGACGATCGGCGTAAAGGCAAGGAACAACCAGAACACAATCCACTGCGCTCGCGTGACCGTGTCCGGCTTTTGAATTGCCGCTACAAAGGCAACATACAGCGTCAAGACTTCAGTTGGTATGTAGCCAAACAGAACGTTGAGTGCGGTGTTAACACCATTCGCACCTTGATTGGCGGCAGTAGCAGGCGGCCCTCCGGGTGGGGGTGGCGCTGCCGCGCGCAGCGCGGGAGCCGGGGCGGTTCCCGAGGCTCTGGCAATCTCCGCCAACCCTTGTGGAATACCACCAACTGGGGCGAAATCGGAACGACGCGCGGCTGCAGCGTTTGCAAGTGAACTTATACTCATTTTCTTTTATCCTTTCTGTGGTTTTATTGTCATGGGTCCCGACTGCGACGCGCCAATGAGCCACCGACAAACTGAAGTTTGTCGGACTCCATCACGTCGATGAATCCTTGAGTGACTGCCCGGGCTAGACCTTTGTGTTTTCAATTGGACTTTTGAACAAGGGCGCCGATATCTCGCCCATTTCATAAGGACGAAAACCGTTAGAGGAACAATTCAACTTTTTCTGATTTCTTCTTTGCACTGGAAACGAATTCGATTGTTGGCTCTATTGGGCTTGCGGGTAGGCAGGATTATTGACTGTGAAAAAGCGCTATGTTAGTTTCGACGAAGATGATAACGGGCTTCAACACTGATGTACGGCACGAGGGGCACGTCTATCATGTGCAGACAGAGGATGGTGGTAAGGATAACCCGATTCTCGAGTCGCTGGTCTACATCGGCGGCACAGTGGTCGCGAAGAAACTCACTCCTTACCCCGAGCCGTTGAACAAAGACGTCAGCCAGGAAACCCTTGCTTCTCTGCTCAAGCGTCAGCATCAGGTGATTATTGCCGCAATCAAGGCGGGCAGGATCGAAGACCTCATTCGCCACTCGCTAAAGCAACAAGCCGTGAAAGAGGCACAAGTTAACGAGCCGAGCAGGAAGCCGGCGTCTCCCGAGCCTGAGGAATTACTTAGTACCGGCGATCAGATCAAGCTACCGAGCCGCCCGCGCGCGGTAAGTGAGCTTTCCCCGAAGCAGGCCAGTTCAAGCGATGCGGCCGTGCCCATCTCGCCAGCCGCGAACGTGTCATCGGAATCGGTTTGGCCTGCGGGGCGCGCTTCGAGCGGGCTGACGGTCGGCGCTCCGGCGGGTTCCTCGCGCGGAGACACCGCTGGACTGAACCTCGACCAGGTGCTTGAAGATTACGTAAAGCGAGGCGCGGGTCACGCGAGGCTGGAGGTGACAGTGCTCACACCAGAAGTCTTCACTGCCGGCAGCGGTATCGGACTCAGAGTTAAGGTTACGCATGACGCAAAGTCTGACTTCGGTGCAATCGTTACTGTGAAGATCATCGGCACGGCGTTCAAGCCGCAGGTCTTCATCGGGCGCGCCGGCGGGGACGGAGTTGCGAGCTTTAGGCTGACTCTCCCGTCGTTCAGCACGGGAACCGCCGCCATTGTTATCGAGGCGCGGTCCGGCGCTGGACGCGGCGAACTGAAGAAGCTGATTCGAAGAGCGTAAAGCGCATTGCCGGAAGGACTCAGTTGACCATCGTCGTTAACGGAAATCGGACCGACATAGCCGAAGGCTCCGGTATCAGTGATCTAATCAAGTCGCTTGGCTTGGACACCGAGCGGGTTGCCGTTGAGCTGAATAAGAGGATCGTTCGGCGTGCCGATTGGGGCTCGACAACGATTTCGGAAGGTGACAAAGTAGAAATCGTGCATTTCGTAGGAGGAGGGGAAGGGATGCGTGAACCGTGATGCGTGACCAAAGCCTCCGGTTTTTCCGGTCACGCATCACGCATCACGCTTCACGCATCGGACAAAACCCATGAACGATTTACTAATCATCGCAGGCCGTGAGTTTGGCTCACGCTTAATTCTAGGCTCGGGGAAATACGCAAGCTTCGAGTTGATGGTGAAGGCTCTGGAGGCATCGGGCACGGATATGGTGACCGTTGCGGTAAGGCGAGTCAACCTGGCTGACCGGACAAAGGAATCGTTTCTCGATCACATCGACCCGAAGAAGTACCACATCCTTCCGAACACGGCCGGGTGTTATTCGGCGGACGAGGCGATACGCACGGCGATGCTGGCGCGCGAAGTGCTCGACAACAACTGGATCAAGCTGGAGGTAATTGGCGACGAGAGGACGTTGTTTCCGGACAACCAGGGACTTTTGGAGGCCACTCGCGAGCTTGTAAAGGAAGGCTTCGTTGTATTGCCATACTTCAACGACGATTTGATCGTAGCCCGAAGGCTGGTCGAAGCCGGAGCAGCCGCGGTTATGCCGCTTGCGGCGCCGATCGGTTCGGGGCTTGGAATTCAGAACCTCACGAACCTCAGGATACTGCGCGAACAAATAACCGAAGTTCCGCTGATCGTCGACGCTGGCGTTGGAACAGCTTCGGACGCGGCGCTTGCGATGGAGCTTGGCGTCGACGGTGTCCTTATGAACACCGGGATAGCGGGCGCTGATGATCCGGTTGCGATGGCCGAAGCTATGAACCTCGGAGTCCGGGCGGGGCGGCTCGCGTATCAGGCCGGCCGAATCCCGAGGAAGCTTTACGCTTCGGCGTCGAGTCCGTTGACCGGCGCTATCGAGTGAGAATTGAGAATTGAAGACTGCGAATCGTCAATTCTCAATTTCCAAGTTTCAAGTTTCTGTTCTGCATTCTCACTTCCCCCATGCCTTGCGATACAAGCTTTGAAGATCAGTGCCTGGCTTCCGGCGCGACGTTGATCGCCGGGGTGGATGAAGTTGGCCGCGGAGCATTAGCCGGGCCGGTGGTCGCCGCCGCATGCATCCTCAACCTCGATGACCTTCCGGATGGTATTAACGACTCCAAGCAGCTTACGAGGCTTCAACGCGAGCGGCTGGCGAGCGAGATTCAGCTGCGGGCCGTTGCCTATTCGATCTCCCGAATCGAGCATGACGAGATCGACCAAATCAACATTCTAAAGGCCTCTTTGCGCGCGATGGAGCTGGCAATAAAAGCATTGCGACCCATTCCCGACTATGTTTTAATAGACGGGCATCAGAGAGTTCCCAACCTGGACTGCCCCCAGTCGACAATAATCAAAGGTGATTGTCTGTCGGTTTCCGTTGCGGCCGCGTCAATTGTGGCGAAAGTACAGCGCGACCAATGGATGAGAGAGTATGACGAGCAGTATCCCGGTTACGGTTTCGCGTCGCACGCAGGATACAACACTCGGATTCATCAAGAAGCCATTGCGCGGCTCGGCCCGTCGGCTATTCACCGTTTGACCTTTCGCGGCGTCCTCTTTTCGCAGGCGGCTTTGAACTTTGGCGGCCCCGAAGAAGAATCGCCTCTGTCGTCGCTTCCAACCTCGGACTAAGGCACCCCGCCCCTTGATCGAACAGAGAAAGAAGTACGGAGGCGTTCGCCTCGGGAGGGGTTATGTCACTAAACAAGTCTAAGACTCTGCGCACCGCTGAGAAGTACGTACTGCAGGGAAAAATTCCAGCGGCGATTGATGAGTACCGCAAGGTGGTGAGCGCGGACCCCGGTGACCTTACAACGATCAACACGCTCGGCGACCTCTATGTTCGCGCGGGCAGGATCCAGGACGCCATTTCCAACTTCTCTCGGATTGCCGACAGCTATCGCGAGGGCGGCTTCACTCTTAAAGCCATCGCGATGCTCAAGAAGATATCGAAGCTCGATCCCACGAACGTCGAAACTGCGATGAAGCTTGCGAATCTCTATTCGCAACAAGGTCTGCTGGTCGAAGCCCGGCAGCAGTACCTGCAAGTCGCGGACGCCTACGCCCGCGCTGGCCAAACACGAAAGGCGCTCGAAGCCTATCAGAAAATCGCCGATCTCGACCCTTCCAACACTTCGGTGCGTATGAAGCTCGGCGAGATATATTCCCGTGAATCCATGACCGAGCAGGCCCACGAAGCGTTCATAATGGCCGGGGCGGAGTTCCTGCGCAAGGGCGATGGCGAGCAAGCGCTCAACGCCAATCTGAAAG
Organism: Blastocatellia bacterium; assembly: GCA_041497455.1. Taxonomy (GTDB): domain Bacteria; phylum Acidobacteriota; class Blastocatellia; order UBA7656; family UBA7656; genus Onstottus_A. The sequence continues at coordinate 5,676 of JBGQGO010000207.1, forward strand.
CCATAGTAATCAATCCCGATAGCCGCCAGGCGCTAACCGCGATTGCCACGATCTATACCCAGCAGGGCCAAACCGATCGCGCGATCAACCTTCTCTGCGAAGCCTTCGAAAGGAATCCGGGCGATGTCGAACTGCTGACCATCCTGGGCCGCACCTACTTGTCGGCGGGAATGATGGACGACGCCGAGCGAACGTTCCTCAGCCTGGTCGAGCTCGACAAGAATCGATACCACTACTTGCTTGAGGTCGGACGAAGGTTCTTGCAGATCGGCGACCTGGACCGCGCGGCCGAGCAGATCGACGGTTGCATCGAAGTGTTGATTGCCAAGCGTGAAGAAGACAAAGCGATAGACTTTCTCCGCCGCGTTCTCGACAAGGAGATGAATCACATTGGAGCGCTCAAGCGCCTGGCGCAGATCTTCCTGCGCATCCGTGAAGACCACAACCTCATCGCTACGCTGAATTCGCTCGTTGAAGCCGCCATGCGTAAAGGGGACGACCAGGAAGGTATCGCTGCGCTTAAAGAGCTCGCTCGGCTTGAGCCCGATGAACCACTTCACCTTCAGCGGCTCTACAACCTCGGGGTACAGGATATCGTCGAAGCCGACTCGCCCGACGTAGTTCGCGCAACCGGCCCGCTTGATTTCCAGTCAGCGGCCTTCGACGATACGTTCGTAATCAGACAGATCTCGGAAGCCGAGATATTGGCTGGCCACGGGCAGGTGACTCACGCGGTCGAGATACTCACAGCGATTCTCGTTTACGCACCGGAGAACGTTCAGGTTCACTTGAAGCTGAAAGACATTTATCTGCGCGCCGGGGTTATGGACAAAGCCTCACAAGAATGCCTTCAACTCGCGCGAATACACCAAGGCCGCGGTGAAACGGCTCGAGCGAGCGACTACATGGCAGAGGCGTATCAGCTTAATCCGTTGATCGATTCCGCGCCGGCCCCCGCGTCCGATGACTCCGGTGAATGGTCAAATGACCAGGCTGTGCCCTTCAGTGAAGCGGTTCCCGAAGCGGCAGGTCAGTTGCCGGGCAAAGGCGATAGCCCCGGCTTCGAGATTCGCGATTCGTCCGGCCTTGACTGGAGTCGATATCAGACCGGCGCGCTGGCCGACAGCGGTTTCGTGACCGTGCCCGAGGGGAGCGGGGTCTCCGGCAACGGCTCGGTTAATGACAACGGATCAGGCTTTCTACTTCACTCACATGGAGCGGACGACTTCCGCTATAGCGACACGCTTATCAGCGACCCCGGCGGTCGTGATGACGCTCCGGCCGCCGACAAGGTCTTCAATTCCGCGAGCCTGTTGCCGTCTGACACCATGCCCCGAGTGCTCCGCGACGAACTGGAAGGAATCGACTTCTACATTGCCCAGGGTTATGTAGAGATCGCGCGCGACACGTTGGATAGGTTGCGGGAAGAAAACGGGGACCATCCGGAGATATTGGCGCGGTACAAACGGCTGGGTGGAGGCTCCGACTCACTCGTCGCTGAACCGGCCGAGCTGGAATCAAGCGAGCCCCTTATGTATGAGCCTCCCGAACCGGAGGCCGTCGCGAGCTTGATGCCGGAGTTTTCGAGTTCAGTAGTCGATGGGACGCAAGAGGAGACGCCGGTTCCTCAATTAGAAGTAAGCGTGAGCGATGAAGAGACCGAAGCCTCGAGCTACGAGCGGATCGAACCAGTATTCACGGAGTCAGACGAGGTTGAGAGCCGGGACAAGCCCTTCTTCATCCAGAAAGAGTCCGGTCCCTTGTATCCGGACCTGCTTGTTCAGTTGAACACCAGCGAGTTGGTGAACCAGGCGCCGTTCGATGTGCCGCGCATAGTAGATGCGCCGGGGCCCGTAGCTGACCCGCCACCGGCGGAACAGCGCGTGGGAACGGGTGATCTGATCGAGTCACTCGTATCAAGCATAGATACGTCCTTTGATTACATACGTCAGCACACCGAGGGCTCCATGATCGAACCCGTTCAGCCCTCTGTCGTCGCCAATTTGCCGGAGCACGACTCAGCCGCTCCCGACGAGCTGGAAACAGAAGTAAGGCCGCTAACCGGCGTTGCCGATGTTGAGACAAGCCCTGACTCGATCAAAGTTAGATCCGCGCGCGATGAGCTACAAGAGATATTCGAAGAACTGAAGGAACAGACTGGTGACTTGAAGCCGCTCATCGACTTCGAGACGCACTACAGCCTCGGGTTGGCTTACAAAGACATGGAACTGCTGGACGAAGCGATTTCGGAATTTCAGATGGCGTTCAGAACGGCGGGCGCCGAAGACCTGGAAGGCGACTGCATTCATTGTTGCAACATGCTGGGCGTCTGCTTCAAGCGGAAGCTAATCCCCACCGTGGCGATAATGTGGTTCGAGCGCGGACTCAAGATACCCAACAGACTCGAGGACGAGTATCAAGCTCTGCGGTTTGAGATCGGAATCTGCCACGAGGAAATGGGCGAGCTCGACAAGGCCATTGAGGTGTTCACGCAGGTTTATGGAATCGACGTGAATTATCGCAAGGTGGCCGAGAAGATAAAGCAGTTGCAGGCCGCAACGACGTAGCATAGACTTTAGTCTGTGTCCGGTAACTCGCTAGAAGAGGAATCAGCAGACACAGACTGAAAGTCTATGCTACCCATATGTCCGTTAGGCTCACAATCGTCTTCTTCATATTGATCTGTTTCGAGATTGGTATTCTACTGGTCATCCTACCGTGGGTCCCGAGTCCCTCCTGGAGCGAGAACTACCTGCTTGTGCTTGCCGCCGACAAGATTCACTGGCCCTGGCTCGCGCTTGCGATGAAGAGCGGCTACACACGCGGCGCGGTCACTGGCCTCGGCGTGTTGAACATATTGCTGGGCGTGTGGGAGATTATCAACTTCAAGAAAACTGCTCGCGCGTTCCAGACTGAATGGCAAAGTGAGGAAACTTATTCAAGATCGCTCGACGCCGCTGGTTTACGTGATAACCGACCGCCGGTTGCTGCCACACCGGTCGACCGGCCCGGACCTGACCTTCCTGATTGAGTTTGCGGATCGCGCCCTTGCCGCGGGTGTCGATATGGTGCAGATCCGCGAGCGCGACCTCCCGGCTCGCGACGTCTTTATCGTTACTGAAGCCATAGCAGAGTCGGCTCGTAGAAAGGGCGCTCGTCTCCTGGTCAATGACCGCGCCGATATAGCCGCGTCCGCCGGAGCGGGTGTACATCTGACAACGCGTTCGTTGACTGTTGAAGTGGTGCGAGCAGCGTTCGGGCCGGACATGCTGGTGGGGGTGTCAACTCACACA
>JBGQGO010000208.1:0-8966 GCA_041497455.1 Blastocatellia bacterium
ATACGAACAGCGCGGCGGAGGAACTGAAACGTCAACCGAGCGGCGAATACTGTTCAGCCCCGAGATTCCCGGCAGGCGAATCGGCGAAGCATTGCCCGAATGGGAAATCCCAATGAGGATCGCCGAACGCGCCCGGCCCGATCTCGCACACTTGATGCACTTCGACGATGGGCAAGCGATACGCAATGAAATAGGGAAAGCTGTCCACGCCTACGATGGCATTCAGCATCTGAGCAAAGCTGGCGATCAGATACAATGGGGCGGCGAGCGTTTATGTGAAGCACCCGGTGCGGACGGCCGCTCGGTCACGAATTTCCCAATGCCCGACGGCCGCGCGAGATTCTCGGTCATCAAGGTCGAGGAAGAAGCGCCGAGCTCAAAGCTGAGGCTCTCGACGCGGCGAGGCAAGCAGTTCAACAGCATGGTTCATCGAAACCTGGACCCTTTGACCGGGGCGCGCCGCGAAGACGTGCTGATGAGCAAACAGGATGCTCAGCGAATCGGACTCGCGGACGGCGACGGCGTCTTGCTCACAAGTCCCGCCGGGCACATGCGAGGACGTTGCCTGATCGCGCCGATCGCGCCCGGCAATGTGCAAGTCCACTGGCCCGAAGGAAACGTCTTGATCGAACGCGGCGTGTCCGATCCTGAGTGCGGGATTCCGGACTTCAACACAGAAGTCGAGATCGAGCGAATAACTTAGCCCTCTTGGCGGCTTTGCGCCTTTGCGTGAAAGAACCACGACTCATCAACAGAACATAAGGAACACAATGCGACTAATACCTCTCTTTCTCGTGTTTGCTTTGCTCGTTCCTGTGATCGCACAGGAAAAGCCATCGAAACCGACATACGAAGTTTACGCCATCAGTTACGCGGTCATCCCTGATTTCTCGGTCGCGGATCTGGTCGCCGGCGCAGACCGCTCGCGCAAGCTCGACATTCAAATGATGGTGTGGCTACTGAAGGGCTCAAACGGCGCGAACGTCCTCGTTGACTCCGGATTCTATCGCGACAAGTTCTTCAAGCAGTGGAAGGTGAGAGATTTCATCAAGCCCTCCGAAGCGATCGCCAAAGCCGGACTCAAGCCGGAGGACATCACCGATCTGATCATCACCCACATGCACTGGGATCACGCTGATGGAATGGATCTGTTCCCAAAGGCGCGCATCTGGATCCAGCAGGACGAGTACGCCTACTACACAGGCGAGGCGTGGCGCGCGGGCGGCTCGCACGGCGGAATTGAGCCTGAGGACGTGTTGGCGCTGGTCAAGGCCAATACAGAAGGCCGCGTGCGCCTCGTCAAAGGCGACGACCAAGAAGCGATTGACGGCATCAGGTTTTACACGGGCGGCCGTCACACCTATGCGTCTCAGTATGTAGCCGTGAGCACGAAGGCGGGAACTACGGTGATCGCGTCAGACAATTGTTATCTGTATGAGAATCTCGATAAGCACGCGCCGATTGCTCAGACTCTGGACGCAGCTTCAAACTTGAGGGCTCAGGATCGGATGAAGCAATTGGCTTCGAGCCCGCGTTTGATCGTGCCCGGCCACGATCCGGCGGTGTTCACGCGCTTCCCTGCTCCGGGGAACGGCGTGGCTAAGATTGAATAGAACGCGGATCGGACGGATGCGACCGATTCCCGCGGATCCGATCCGTGCCAATCCGCCGCATCCGACCAATCCGTGTTCTATTCCTCAATCGGTTCCCGATCCGGTTCAGCCAATCGACGCTAAAGAAACTCGCTCGCCACTCGGTTGCTCTCCGGTGCCGAAGCGCTCTCACTATGAGGGCTGTGGCCGCCGCCTTCGATGATCTCGATCCTCGCGTTGGGCAGTTGGGCCCGCACAGCGTCGAGCTCTCCGGGCTCCGTGCGAGGATCACGCGAGCCGTGAATGAAAAGCGCCGGCACTCGAAGCTCTGACAACTTTCCGTCATAAAGGTCTTGTTCCGCGTGCGTTGCCTCGTCAGCCATCCCCAGCCAGGCAGTGCCGTTGATCACTATCAGCTTCCGCCAGTAGTCTTCGCCGTGCTCTCGAGCGAGCGTGCCGGCCGCTCGTTCACCGAGCAGGCCGGGGTCATCGGCCATCACCTCGAAGAACTCTCGCGAAGCGGGCTTCACTCGGTAGAAGTGAAACGCTTCAAGAATCAACCCTGAGATTCGATCCGGTGCCGCGAGTCCCACCTTGGCGGCGATCACCGCGCCGTCGCTGTGTCCCCACAAGACCGGACGCTCGATGTGAAGCGCATCAAGCAAGCGCATCGTCTCCATGGCGGCGCGCGCGTGAAAATCGGCCGGAACGTGAGACAGCCGCATCGAACGGCCGTATCCGGTGCGATCTGGAATGAGAATCCTGAAGCGATCTCCAAACGCGTCGATCTGCCGATCGAAAGGATAAATCTCGTAGCCCCAGCCGCCGTGCAGAAACACGAGCGGCGATCCCGATCCAGCCTCGCGATAGTGAATCTCGACGGGGCTAATACCCGGAGCCAACGGCGATTCATCGATGGTTACGAATGGCAAGCAGCCTCTCTCTACTTCGCGCTATTTACCTGCTTGGATACAGTAACGCGCCTTTGCCCTGGTTCCAACAGGCATCCGTCGCTTGAGACGACGGAATCACCGAGCGCTGACGACGAGGTCTTTTGCTTGCAGCCGCCTCAAACCCTGCGCTATACATTGCTCTCCAAGAAAAGGAGGTGTGATGATGCGATCCCTCGCAGTTGCTGTCCTGTCGCTTTGCGGTCTGTTGCCATCGACGGTTCAATCGCCAGTCCCTGTCGCCAACGAGCCGCGACATCATCTGAAGTTCGAGAACGAATATGCCAGAGTCTTTGACGTAGTCGTCCCGCCCGGCGACGCGACGCTATTTCACATTCACGCGAACGACTACGCCTTCGTTTCAATCGGCGACGCTACGCTGAAAGCAGAGGTGATGGGCGGTCAACCGGGCGATTTGATCGTGAAGAACGGCGAAGCTCGATTCACCAAAGGCCCGATTACTCATCGGGTGACGAACGTAGCCGGCGCTCCATTTCGCAACATCACGATCGAGATATTGAAGTCTCCCGGTCCGGTGGGAGCTTCGACGCCCGACACGTCGCCGGGTCACTCGATCGTTTTGGAGAACGATCGCGTGCGCATCGAGCGATTGATCCTCGAACCCGGCCAGTCGACAAACATCCACACGCACAACCTCTCTGCTCTGAGCGTGTTTCTCACAAAGTCCAAAGTACGAATTGAGTCGCCCGGCGCGAAGCCGGAGACGATTGAATACAAGCCGGGCGATTTCCGCTGGCGGGCGGCGCCGGTCACGCATTCAATCAAGAACATCGGCTCTACACGGTTCGAAGCAGTGGGCATCGACTGGAAGTGACGACGCAAATGTCACGTGGCGCAGCGGCAGAATCAATAGCTACGTTGCAGGACCGGATCATCAATTGTCATCTCTGCCCCCGGCTGGTCGAGTGGCGTGAGAGGGTCGCTCGCGAGAAGGTGAGACGATTCACCGATCAGGAATACTGGGGCAAACCCGTTCCGAGTTTCGGAGATTCGCGAGCCCGCTTGCTGGTGCTGGGACTCGCGCCCGCTGCCCACGGAGGCAACCGAACTGGACGCATCTTCACCGGAGACCGAAGCGGCGACTGGCTCTTTCGAGCGCTACACAAAGCGGGTTTCGCGAATCAGCCAACCTCGGTTGACCGCAACGATGGACTCCGCATGCGAGACTGTTATGTGACCGCCACGGTTCGGTGCGCGCCACCACAAAACAAGCCCTTGCCTCAAGAGAACGCTAACTGCAGGCCGTTTCTTTTGCGCGAGCTTGAATTCCTAAGGCGAGTCCGGGTGATCGTGGCGCTGGGCCGCTTCGCTTTCGACGCCGCGATCGCTTCGGCCGGACTAGACGAGCATTCATCGCGACGACCCGAGTTTAAGCACCTGGCCGAGCTTCGTCTGACTCGGGGCGTTACGCTGATAGCCTCGTTTCATCCAAGCCAACAAAACACGTTCACGGGTAAGCTGACTGAGCCGATGTTTGATCGCGTATTCGCGCGCGCCCGAGAGATCATTGAGGAAACGTTGTAGGGTGCAGGCCGCCTCTGATATAGTCTCTGCGCAATGAACGTCCGCCGACTTACAACACGCGCGGCCTTCCTGCTGCTGGCCCTTACGATCTACTCGGGCGGCGCACTTCCACAACAAAGACACGCTGAAGCTTCAGACAGCGTGGAGCCGTTGCGTTTTGGTCAGTCGATTGTGCTCTCGGACTTTGACGCCGATGGTTTAGTTGATGAGGCCAGGCTTGAAGGATCGAGCTTGCACAAGAGCGTCGGGATCCTGCTTAGCGGCACGGGCAAGCGGTCGTTTCTTCACTTCAACCCCAATCGCGTAATTCATGGATCGCTGCTCGCTCGAGACGTCGACAACGACGGCGCAACGGATCTGATCTGGACCAATCCCTTTCGCGCGAACGACGTCGTGGTGTGGCTCGGTGATGGAAGCGGCCGGTTCGAACAGGTTGATTCCGGCGAATACGGCCGCCAATTCGCCCTCGGGAATACTGACGTCGCCGAGCCGGACGGATCGAATCAAGAAACCGCGATCAACTTCGAGACTAATCGGCCGCTGGATCAAAGGGTCAATCAGGAATGCCTCGATCACAGCGCAATCGAGCTCCCGAATGACTATCCGGATCGTCTCGCTGTCTCATCACCCGCGCTGGGCCAGCCCACTGGTCGAGACCCTCCGTTCCTTCTCTCCTAATTCCACGCTCTCCCCGATCACTGCCTCTTGATAGTAGGGGAGGGATTCTCCTCGCCCGGATCGACGCGGGCCTGACGACCTGAATCCTTGTGGATCAGGGGAGAGGTCACGGGGTCCATCGTCGCGCCCCGATCGATCCGGGCAAGGAGGCTCCTTCCCCCGTCCCGCAATGAGCGCGCTCTTCCGCACAACCGCCTCTGCGCAAATGGAGGATTGCCTTGGATGCGCGTATCCTGAGTAGGTTTGGGGAGAGCGGAAGAAAGCTTAGGGTCGCGCGAATACGTCGCGCTCTTCGCCAAGCTCGCGTGCTGCCGGCGTGATAATGGTCTTGGCGTTGATGTGGATCTTCTCGCGTGAAGCAATCGCCCGTTTCACATCTTCCTCGCAGACGAAATCGTAGACCCGCCCGTTGCTCGTTACAGTCGTCGTGGCCGCCGGCGCAGACTGCGGCGCCGGCCTCTCAAACGGCGCGGCGGCAGGAGGTGAAAAAGGCGGCGAGGCGTGTTGAGCCGGTTGATGAACGTGGCGTTCCGCAAGGAACCGATCGACCAACGCGGCAATCTCGGCACGATCCACGGTTGCAACCGGTCGAGCCACGGGGCGCGAGGCCGCGGCTGCCTGATTGATCGGCTTGGTCTCGAACGCGATGCGTTTTATGTCGACGAGATGGCGCGGCGTGATGTTGTCCGAGGTGACGTTCCCTCCCCACGATCCACACCCAAGCGTCATCGACGGCTCGAGATCGGTCGTGAAGCCAATCGCTCCATGCGTGGAAGGACTGTTAACTACAACCCGCGATGCGGGCATGCGAATTCCGTATTCGCGCGCCGCGTCGCGGCTCTCAGTGTGGATCGAAGCGGTGTGGCCCATCCCGCCGTACCGTAGTATCTGAGCGCAGCGCTCGCAACCTTCCTCTAGATTATCGACCACGTAGTACGCGAGGATCGGCGAGAGCTTTTCCATCGACAGCGGGTGATCGCGACCTACACCAGACTGCTCACAGATCATCGCGCGAGTTCCTTCGGGTATCGTGAAGCCGGCCATCTCGGCAATGACTTTGGGGCTCTTGCCGACGATCTTCGGATTGAGCGTGTTGGTGGCGGTCGCAACAACGCGCGTGAGGGCGTCCTGCTGTTCTTTGTTGAGGAAGTATGCGCCCTCGGCTGCGAGCCGCTCCCTCACCTGTGAGTCGATGGGCCGCTCGACGACGATCGCTTGCTCTGAAGAGCAGATCGTCCCATTGTCGAAGCACTTTCCGGTGAGTATGTCGCGCACAGCCTTCGTTACATTGGCTGAACGCTCGATCATGGCGGGCACGTTGCCGGGCCCTACGCCGAAAGCGGGCTTGCCTGAAGAGTACGCCGCGCGCACGAGTCCTATACCGCCCGTCGCCAGAATCACCGCAGTGCGCTTGTGCTTCATCAACTCCTGAGTGCCTTCGATTGTGGCGACCGTCATACATCCAATCGCGCCGGCGGGCAGGCCAGCCGCTTCCCCCGCTTCGCGCATCACCCGGGCAGTCTCGTTGATGCAGTTAGTCGCCGACGGGTGCGGACTAAGCACTACAGCGTCGCGAGCCTTGATGGCGATTAGTATCTTGAAGATCGCGGTTGAGGTCGGATTTGTCGAAGGGATGATAGCCGCGACTACGCCCCGCGGAGACGCGACTTCGATGATGCTGTCGGTCTGACGAACGACGCCGACCGTGCGCATCGGCTTGATGAAGTTATAGATCTGTTCGGCCGAGAATCGATTCTTGGAAGCTTTGTCTACCGCCGACCCGTAGCCGGTTTCAAGGTGGGCCATCTCACCGAGACGGTACGCGTCTTCCAGAGCTGCGCGCGCCATCGCTCCGACTATCTCGTCAACTCTCTCTTGAGCGAAATGTGCGAGCGTCTTTTGCGCCTCGTATGCTCGTTCGACAAGCTCTCGAGCTTGCTCGATGGATTTCAAGTCCTTGTCGCTACTCATGACGAATCAGAAGTCCGTAGTCCGTGGTCCGTAGTCCGTAGTCCGTGGTCCGTAGTGTGGCGGTCGGCAGCGTCGCTACTGACTACGGACTACAAGCTACGGACTACGGACTTCTTATTTGACTCGCTCTTTTGAAGGGGTAGAAGAAGACAGCGAGCGCTTGCCGTCCTCTTGGGTGCCGGAGGACAACTGACCGCGGGCGCCTCCGGCGAGCTGCGCTCCGGCATTCACGATCCCGCTCGATTCCAGCACCTGTTCGAGTTCCTTATGCGGCCGTGGTATCACGTGAACGCTTACCAGCTCGCCTACGCGACGCGCCGCCGCCGCCCCAGCGTCGGTTGCTGCCTTGACTGCGCCGACGTCACCGCGCACGAACACCGTTACGTAGCCCGCTCCGATGTACTCGCGGCCAACCAGAACGACGTTGGCGGCTTTGACCATCGCGTCAGCGGCTTCTACCGCTCCCACGAATCCTTTAGTCTCGATCATCCCAAGCGCTTCGGTATTCATAGATAAGAGTCCTCCGAGAAATGCGATTTAATGAGCTTGAGCGCGAGCTTTGGCGAGAGTGCTCACGGAGAGACTGAAACTAACAAAACGAGCACAGTGCGTCAAGCACCCGGTCATAAGGCAGAAGGCAGAAGGCGGGCCCATTTTCCATTTTCCATTTGATATTTGCCATTTGCCATTGTCTGACTCTCTTCAATAACAAATGGCAAATGGCAAATATCAAATGGAAAATTGGTCTGGGCCTTACTTCCGCCTGAAGGCGAAACCTGGCTTCCGCTTTCCGCCTTCTGACTTCTCACCCTCACAGCGCTGTACCTTGACACCCCTAAGTCCTTATCTTAATATGAACTTCTACAGATTCCCCCTTCAAGCCACAGGCAGGAGTTAGAGAGGTCGCTCGGCTAATTATGCCGACACTGGGCGAAGAACTCAGACACAAGCGAGAACAGCGCGGCATTTCGCTCGCCGAGATATCGGAAGCGACACGCATTGGCACGCGCTTTCTTAAAGCCATCGAGACGGACAATTTTTCCATCCTTCCAGGTGGAATCTTCACGCGGTCTTTCATTCGCGCTTATGCAAAACACGTTGGCATGAACGAAGACGAAGCGATCGGGTTGTACCTTCAGCAGGTCGCGGGCCCGACCGCCGAGCAACAGGAAGCCGCAGCCGAAGCGGCCGCCGAACAGGCGCCGGCTGTGCAATCAACCAAGCGGCCCGCCCCTCCAAAACTTGTCCTTCAAAAGCCAGCGCCCGCAGCCGAGCGCTCGCGCCGATTCGAGCCGGTCACTTTTCGCCAGTCACCCTCGCGAACAAGCTGGCCGACAATCGTAATCGGGGCCGGCATTGTGATCTTCATTGTGATCATTGTCATCGCCCTCGTTAAGCAGCTCAATCAGGGAGCAGGCGAGAGCGAATCGCAGTCCGCATCGGTTGCGCAGAAGAACGCGCCTCCGAAACCAGCAGTTCCGCCGAGTTCGCAGCCAGCCGCGCCACCGAGCACGACGCTACCTGCGCAACAGCCGTCGACTGCAGCATCAGAAGCACCAGCCGGTCAGCCGCTCATAGTGAAGCTCGAAGCCGCCACGGCAGATGTATGGATCAAGTACCAGGTCGATGACGCGAAGCCCACTACTCTGGTGCTGAAGCAAGGCCAGTCACAAGACCTCCCGCCCGCGCAAACCCGTATCACGCTGAACTACGGCAACCGCTTGACGCTCAAGCTCAAGATCAACAATCGCGAAGCAAACTTCCCTCCCGACACGCCAAAGTTCGCTTCGCAGGTGATCATCTCTCGCGACAATTTTCAAACATTCTTTCAATAATGACCACTCCCTTTGTTACTATCCAACTGCGAGCAGATCCGCTCGACTTCTCCTTGAAAGGCGCCAGCAGATGACCACCTCGATGAACAGTCCGCTTGCCGAAGTTGATCCTGAGATCGCTGCAACGATCGCCGATGAAGAACGCCGGTTGGCCTACAATCTTGAGATGATCGCTTCCGAGAACTTCGTCTCAGAAGCCGTCCTTGAAGCGATGGGCTCGGTGATGACCAACAAATACGCCGAAGGTTATCCGGGCAAGCGATACTACGGCGGATGCGAGTTCGTCGACGTAGCCGAGAACATCGCTCGCGATCGCGCGAAGCAGATCTTCGGCTGCGAACACGTGAACGTTCAACCGCATTCGGGCTCGCAAGCGAATATGTCCGTCTATCTCG
>JBGQGO010000209.1:0-8868 GCA_041497455.1 Blastocatellia bacterium
CCTCTCCGTTGGGCCTCTCGACCTATTTCGTCCATCACTTCTTTTAAGGGGCGAGTATCAGCGGAGGCGATCTCTTTCAGCCAAAGACTCACTAGAGCCTCCATCTTCCTCTGCTCTTCCGCGGGTGCTTTGTTAAATGCGCTAGCCGCTTCACTGTCTACCTGTATCGTAATTGCTTCCGTCGACATTGCGTGCTCCTGTCTTGTTGCGAGTTCGCTGATCGAATAGTACTGCATTCGCCACCAGGTTCTCAATTTGGACTGCGGCGGCAAGGTACTCCGCGACGCCGCTTTCCCCTGCGAATCAAAAACAAAGCGGCGACGCGGTTTACCTTGCCGCCGCAGTCCAAACGAGTACCTTGCCGCCGCAGTCCAAACGAGTACCTTGCCGCCGCAGTCCAAACGGGTTCGGCCTCCACTTTCACGCGCTACGGGAATGACGTGCCACGTACTGACAAAGCACGCGATCCATCCGCGATTGCCAACCTTCACCGGTGGACTTGAAGTAGGCAACGACCTCGGGGCTGTAGCGCACTGACACGAGCAGCTTCTTGTTTTCAGATTTTGGCCGGGCACGTAGCGACCGGAGTGGAACCATTGCCTTCAACTGCTTTGGTGTAAGCGGCTGTGCGTCAGGGTCACTTTTGGCTGCCGCAGTGATGACTCTGTCCTCTGCCACGCTAGGCATGAGAACTTTCGGCCGCTTAGAAACTTTCGACATAGTGCTTTACCTCACGACGATTGGCACGGCGCAGGCTGATTTATACCGGATTCATCCTTTACACCGTCCAATCTTCGGCGCGCAAGCCGGGCACGCGGCTGAAGTCCTTGAGATTCCTGGTTAGTACGGTTGCGTCGTGGGCGAGGGCAATGGCTGCGATCTTCAAATCCATCGCGCCAACGCGAAGGCGCAGTCCCCGTAGGCGCTCGAATGCAGCTCCCGCGCGTTTACCGAAGCCCAACACTTGTGAATGTCGATAAAGGTCGAGATGACGTTCCAACTTTCGATAGGCTTCAATTTGCTGCGCGGTCGTGCGCGCTCGTGCTGCGTAAGCCATCCAGCCACGCGTCTGCTCTTCATATGTCACTATGGTTGTGAAGACGTCATCCGGCGGGAGCGCGCTCAGGCGTCGCAGTAAGTTTTGTTGGGCAGGCCCTTCGCTCCATTCCATCAGGCTCACGTGATCAGTGTCGAGCACGAACATCTCAAGATTTCCTTGCTTTGGCAGAGCTCGCGCGTTTGGATGACTTAGATCGCTTCTTGGGCCGTAACGACTCCCTGTACTCTCGCCCTAAGCGCATGGCCTCTTCAAAGGCTGGATCATTCGCAAAAGCCCCGACCATGTACTGCCACCATGGTTTGGCTTCAGGTGCGACGGCTTCAAGCTTGCGCTGGAGTTGTGTGACCTTCTCCTCAAGGATCGCGACCCGCGATTCAAGTTTGATAGGAGTCTCAGAGGTTGCCATGCTTCCACCCCTTTCCATTGCTGTCGTCCTCTATTGTCGTCATAACTTCACTGTCAGGCAACATCTTGATGCGGGCCTAGAGTCATTGTTGCTCATGCTAATGATTTGCTAAATGATCACTCATCGCGAATGACGTATGCTTCATCAACTGGCCTCACTGGGCGCGAGAACCACAGCGGACGACGCAATCCCCCCGGACCAGGAGCAGGGCGAGTCAGCTCGAGCCATTTGCGATACACCTCGTGAGAGGCTTTCGTGTCCACCACGACGTCGCCGTACTGGTCATCGGATTCCGCGCGTTCGACTCGCACCCGTTGGTGCCAGCAGTGCATTCCGCTCACGGGATCGGGGTGAACAGGGAAGGTCAGGTTCTGATGCACGCCGCCTTCTTGCCAGAAGATTCGCTCTGAGTCGGGATCGTCGCTCTTGAACGGCTTGACGCCTTCGATCTGACGAAGCCGCCACCGCCCATCGCCCAGCTCATCAAGATCAACAAGCGCGGACGCCCATCGGTCAGTGCCTTGATCTTGCTTCAAACGCCAGCGCCCGAGGTGATGCGAGCACGCGACGACTCCCGGCCTGATGCCTTCGGTCGCCCACACGCGAACAACAAAGTAGCCGATCTCGGTGCTCACGCGCGCCAGGTCGCCTGTCTTGAAGCCAAGCCTTAGCGCATCTTTCGGGTTCACCCACAGCGGATTCGTATGCGAGATTTCGTAAAGCCATTTGGCATTCCCGGATCGCGTGTGAATGAGGGTGGGCAGCCGGAACGTCGGCACGAGTATGTAGTCGTTGTTTGCTTGATTGAGGTCGCGCCAGTTGACGTGGCTTCGTATGTAGGCGGGCAGCGTGTACTCGGGCCACTTCCAGTCGGCCATCGTCTTCGAATAGAACTCGAGCTTGCGCGAAGGCGTCTTGAACCCGAGAAGCGGCTGGCCGTCTATCATCACGCCGATCATTTCTTCGCTGCCGCTTGCTGTCGGTTTCACGATTCGCGACTGGGCATCTATTCGGGTTCCCTCTAAATCGGTGTCGGGCACGCGGGCTTCGTGTTGGTCGTAGATGTTAGTCTTCACTGCGAAGGCGCCGTTGCGGCGCATGAATTCGAGCGGCGAGAGACCCGCCTTCTTACTTTTCTCAGGAAGACCGGGAACACTGTTCTCAAAGATCCAACGATAGTATTCGTTGATCGTGACCTTCTTGCCCGCGCGATAGGGCGATTCGAAGTGACGCCTCACGCCAAGCTCGCCCGTCGGATCGATGCGCCACGAAAGCTCGATCCAAAACTCGTCTTCTTCCCACACCTCGCCCGGATTCGTTTCGTAGGTGAAATCGATGTGTTCGCCTCGGCGTTCACGGAGCACCCGCTGAACGGGCTGGCGGAAAGAGATCCACTGCGCTGAGTGAGTTTCCTGACTCATGATGTCGTGCCGTTCAGCGCCAAGACCCATGGGCAAGACGTAATCGGCAAACCACGCCGTCTCGCTCCATACCGGAGTGAGCGCAGCGTGAAGCTCGATCTTGGATTCGTCTCTGAGGACTTCGACCCAACTCATTCCATCGGGATTCGTCCACACCGGGTTGTAGACGCGAGTGAAGTACGCAGCGAGATGGCCGCGTCCGTCCTTTAACAGATGAGGAAGCAAGAAGCTCATCTCGTGATGCGCGAGCGGGTACTCGCGAGGCCACAGCGTTTCGTTCCAGACCTTCTGAGGCGCGGGTTTCGAGAACGGGGCGGCGACGAACTTATTCCACACGTTGGGTGAGACTCCGCCCTCGGTTCCTATGCTTCCGGTGAGCGCATTCAAGAAGTAAAGCGCCCGTGCTACTTGCCATCCGCCGAGATTGCCGGAAGCCGCGCTGCGCCATACGTGCGACGAGAATCGCGAACCCGCGCGGGCTATCTCGCGAGCGACCTCGACGATATTGTCGGCTTCGACGCCGCACTCTTGCGCGGCGTACTCGGGCGTGAACTCGGAATAGAGTTCTTTGACCGCATCGATGAACGATTCGAAAGAGCAGGGAAGCGAGGGCCGTTCTTCTCGCATGAACTCTTCCCAGTTCACCCACCGGCGAACGAACTCGCGATCGAATGTGTCTTCGCGCAGGATGACCGCGGCCATCGCCAGCAACAACGCGGCTTCAGTGCCGGGCCACGGCGACAACCAGTAGTTGGCCGCTGAAGCGGTGTTCGATAAGCGCGGGTCGATCACGGCGAGCTTTGCGCCGGCCATCTTGCCTTCGATGATTCGCTGGGCGTGAGGATTGAAGTAGTGACCTGTCTCGAGGTGAGAGCTGAGCAGAAGAATAAACTTGGCGTTCGCATAATCCGGCGAAGGACGATCGGCGCCTTGCCATAGCGCGTAGCCGACTCTCGCTCCTGACGAACAGATGTTTGTGTGCGAGTTGTGCCCGTCAACGCCCCACGCTTGGAGCACGCGGTCGATGTAGCCGTCGTGTCCGGGCCGGCCTACGTGATAAACCACTTCGTCGCGGCGGTTTTCGATCAACGCGGTGCGAATCTTTAAGGCGAACGTGTCGAGCACTTCGTCCCAGGTAGTTCGCTCCCATTGACCTTCGCCACGCGGGCCGACTCGCTTGAGAGGGAAGAGAATGCGCTCGGGATCATGGATCTGGTTGATGGTCGCCGGACCCTTGGCGCAGTTGCGGCCTCGCGAAGCCGGGTGTAAGGGATTGCCTTCGAGCTTTTGGATCTCGCCGGTGTCTTGATCGACGTACGCGAGCAGTCCGCAGGCCGCTTCGCAGTTGAAGCAGGTGGTCGGCACGAGCGAGTAACGCCGTTCGACTTTCTTAGGCCAGCTCTTGGCGTCGTACTCGACCCAGTCATCCCAGCGATCGTGAGGGGGATAGCTTGCAAGGTGAGAACTCTTGGGCGCCGGGTTTGGCTTCGATTCTCCAGCTCGCTGCGCGGTGTTGCTGTCCTCTTTTCCTGCAGACATTTGTTTTGACCTATTAGGGATGTCTATTCGGATCGTCGGTCGTCAGTCCGCTGGCGACCGACGCCCTGTTGAGACCGCCGTCGGCCGACACCAGAGTAATCGCTGGTAATCCCATGGGCGTTCACTTCTAGGCCGGCGGCCAACTGGACCGCGTCGTAGCCTTTTAGAGCGTAAGTCTCAGCCAACAGCATCGCGCTCGCGATTAGTCCTGGAGTTATCTCAACGATTCTGTAAGCCGTGCCGAAGTCATATCGAAAGTCTGCGATCGCAGTGGCCGCATCATTGGCTGAGAGACTACCCTCCCGATTCCTTCGCGCAATAGCGGCAATAACCTCAACGCCGGTAATACGCGCCAGATGGATGCGGTTGTTTGCTTTCGGATCAGCGAGGCGCAGAACCCATGCCGTTCCGGTTTCACTCACATAGCGTTTTACAACAGCGCTGCTGTCGAAGCTGTAAACGGCCACCTAACCCCGCTCCTCAATGATGGTTTCGGAAACAGGCTTGCCCTTGACCTCGATTGGCTTGCGATTCTGATAAGGCGTGAAGTCAGTAATGCGCCGAGGAATCTCGCTGATCACACCCGCATCAAGCAGGCGTTGGTCTAGTAAGTCCTCTGGTGACAGCGTCGCGGAGGTCTCGGCCGAGAGTTCCAGCATCGAGTCAATCAACTCCCGCACCTTTATCTGCTCGGCAGGAGTCAACGCTTTGAGTTCCTCGATCACCGTTTCCAAACTTGTGCTGGACATAGGAGCCTCCTTTCACACGCGCCATTATCGCTTCCGCTCGCTTGAAGCACAAATGAGCCTATTCGCGGTCCTCGATTATGGTTTCAGACAAGGGTTTGCCCTTGACTTTTACTGGTTTGAAATCGCGGTACTGCTCGGGATCGCGAAGCCGCTTGGGAATTTCGCTTATCACGCCCCTTTCAAGCAGCCGCTGCTCCAGGAGGTCCTCAAGCGATAACGCCTCGAGCGCTTCGGCGGGAGTCTCTAACAACGAGTCAATCAACTCTCGAACCTTTTGCTGCTCGGCCGGTGTTAATGCTTTCACTTCTTCGATTACCCTTTCCAAACTTGTGCTCGACATTGAAGCCTCCTTTCGCACAAGCCATTATCACCTGTGCTTGCCGGTAAGTCATCTGGACCTTTCAGCTAAGCGGAACCGCCTGCCCGGCTTGCACCCAGATGTGCTCCCACAGGAACAAACCCGCGAGCGCGGATAAGGACGTCAGAATGGCAAGACCTTGATACTCCGCTGCGCCGCTGGTGAGCGCTAGCAGCGGCATGATCAAGCCGATGATCACCGAGCCGCCCCAGAACATCTTGCTGAAGATGCCTTTCGTTATCAGCCGAACGGCGCGCATGCGCTCGACGTTTTCTTCGGGCATGAACAACTCGCCGGCGATCAGAATGGCGTTGGCGACTAACGCTCCGATGAACTCGTAATAAAGGAACGACCAGCCCGGCCCTTCCAACCTGCTTCCTGAGATGATTGAGTCGGCGACGATGACGAGCATGAGCACAGACGCGCCCGCCACCATCGCTTGAACAAGCAGATGCAGAGGCGTGAGCGTGCTGTGCCAGAAGACGCGCCCTCGCGCCTGACGAAAAAGGAATGCCGAATAGATCGCTGACATCGCGGCGAAGATTGCGCCTAACAGCATCACGGGGCCTTCCGCTTCAAACACGCGGACTACCGGAATCAGCAGCCACGCCATCAGCAGCCCGCCGAAGATCACAAGTATGTAGCCGCCAATTACCAGCCACGATTTCCACTGAGGACGAAACAGTATGCTCAGGAATCGGTCAGGCCGTTTGAGGTCCCAGACCAACAGCCCGACCGTCACCGCTAAAAAGAACAACGACACCAGAGGCGCGGCTGATTCGTACAACCAGTCTTCTCGCACGAATCCGAATCCGATGGCGATCGCAGCCAGGAAGAACGCGCCCGCCGAGATCGACTTCGTCCACAGGTAAGCCGAGACCTTCCAGCCCCACGGCCGTTCGTGCGAAACATCGTAGGTCGTCCTCGCGCGAGCCTCTGCCGCCGCAAAGGCCTGGTCGTCGGCCATCACCGGGTCCATTCGCAACTCGGACCACAGGTAGCCCCCGGCGTGCGTTTGCTCCGTCGGGGTGAGCGCAGCTTGATCGGCTTCAATGTAGAAGAGCTTCGGTAACGTTCCCGCTTCGGG
Organism: Blastocatellia bacterium; assembly: GCA_041497455.1. GTDB lineage: Bacteria > Acidobacteriota > Blastocatellia > UBA7656 > UBA7656 > Onstottus_A. The sequence goes on from JBGQGO010000209.1 coordinate 6,621, forward strand.
CTTTCGCACTGTCGTCTGTTCGGTGGCGATTAGCTGTGAGAGCTTAGACGATGGATCATCCATATCGCCCGAGATGATTGCCTGAACCGGGCAGACGATTACGCAAGCAGGTTCGAGCTGCTTTTCGACTCGATGCGCGCAGAAGTTGCACTTCTCAGCGGTGTTTGTGTTCGGGTTGATGTAGAGCGCGTCGTATGGGCAGGCTTGCATGCACGACTTGCAGCCGATGCAACGGTCGCCGTTGAAATCGACGATCCCGTTATCGCGCCGGAACAGGGCAGTCACCGGGCAGATAGTTATGCACGGAGCGTCGTCGCAATGGTTGCACCGGAGCACCGAGAAGAAGCGCCGAGTGTCGGGATACTCGCCTTTCTCGATGTATTTGACCCAGGTGCGAAACGTGCCAAGCGGAACTTCGTTCTCTGATTTGCAAGCGACCGTGCACGCGTGGCAGCCGATGCATTTGCGATGGTCTATGACGAAGCCGTATTTCATCTGGTGGACGTGAGTAGCATAGACTTCAGTCTGTGTTCCGTGTGATCCGCAGCCTGGTGAGTTCACACAGACTAAAGTCTATGCTAGTTCTGGGTGAAGCGAAGAGATACTACCCAAAAGATCTTTCAATGGCCAGCGACGCAAGAAATGAAACGCTCAGGAGACGATCCGAGCTTGGAAGGGGGTTCCGAATGGTCCTCAATGCGGGGGCCGCGCGACACCCAAGGTGTCGAGCACGCGATCTGCCATCTCGCGTCCACTGTATCCGAGCGAGTAAATGGCGGAGCCACTTGTTCCCGGTCCGGGGAGTGGAAGCCCACCGGGTCCTTGCGGCCGTTGGTAAATATGCCCACTCGTTTTCGTCTTGCCCGTAGTCGGTGTGTATACCTCAAATCTGACGGTCAGGTACTGAGGCGGCACTGAGCCAATTCCGCTGCGGTCGTTGTAAGCCGGGTCGACTTCCAACTCGAACCACAGGACGTAGGTGTCAGCAGAGGCCTTCGCCATATCGATCGCTTGCTTGCGATTCAGTTCGTCGGCTGCCGTACTTGCTCTAATCGAGCCGGACCGTGACAGTCGTTCAAGGCATGCGTCCAGAACGGTCCGCGAGTAGATCGTGGAGCTGCTGATGTACGTAAGATGCCAAACAACCTTGACCGGAATCTTTGGCGCGGAATTCTGATCGGACGACGGTTTGATCGGCGGCTCTTCTGCTTTCGGTGGAAGCGGGTCGGGCGACGTGGGTTGCTTTGGAGGCCGCCTTCCGGACTGCGCTTGCGAGATCGGAGCGGCGCTCAGCAGTAACAGAATGCAGACGAGCATCGCTGCCGCTGCGCGCGGAGTTAAGCAGCGAATACGCCGGATACCATGCCGCATGAGTTAGACTCCTTGTTCAATCGAGGCTGATTAGCATTGTCTGCTTCGCGTTACGCCGGTGGAATTGATTTCGAGTGAGTCGTTGATGGCGACAGGGTTAGTCTACACCCGGACCTTGCAGTGTCAAGCAACGTTGGCAGCGGGTAGTGGAGTATCAATGTGTTGCCGGCAGAGCAGTCCTCTGCGCCTCGGCGTCCTGCGGTTGATTCCCAAGACTGATCCAGAAAACCGCTGAGGACGCCGAGGGCGCAGAGGACTACTCTGTCGGCAAACCCACTAATGCGCAACCATTCGGCTGCGAGGATCAAAAGGCGGACATCCATCATTTGTATGGATGCTGCTGCACTGAGAGCGGAACAAACGGGTTCCTTCCCGCCTCTATCAACAGGTTAGTTAGCGCTATCGTGTTTGGCACTAACCTTGCCACCGTCTGGGCGCATCCGTGATTAGACCCTACGACTACCAGGAGGTGAAGCTGTGAAGCGCGATTGTTTGATGGTATTGGTGTCGATATGCCTCATCACGATGAGCGCCCCTCAGGGACTGGGCAAAGGGTCGCAGGACGCGGACGGGCTCTCACAAGAGACGATGGGCACATCACAAATGGAAGGCGGCGTGCAGGAAAAAGAGAAACAACCACAAGCGGACAAAGCCGCTTCGCCGCGTGCGCCCGCCAAAGAAGTTCGAAAAGCAGAGCAGATCAAGGGGAAGCTGCGCAGCCTCGGAATAGCAGGCAGAGTCACTATCATCCTGAACAACGGAAACGAACGCTACGGCTCGATCGAGCGATTAGACTAGGACTCGTTCCAGCTTGCTGAGGTGGACCTGAACCAGGTATTCACGGTCGCCTACAGTGAGGTGAAGAAGGTTCGCGAAG
>JBGQGO010000210.1:0-8866 GCA_041497455.1 Blastocatellia bacterium
CGCGGACTCGGCAAAGAAATGGCGGAAGGCCTGGCCGAAGCCGGCGCGTCGCTCATGCTGCTGGCCCGGCGCGAGCAGTGGCTGACCCCCACCGTCGAAGAATTTCGCGGCCGCGGCTTCAGGTGTCAAGGCGTGTTGTGTGATGTTTCAAACCCGGACGATGTTCAAGCCTCGGTCGATCGGACGATCGAGACCTACGGCCAGATCGACATTCTCATCAACAACGCGGGCGTCACCTGGGGACAACCGATCGAAGAGCATTCACTCGAGAAATGGAACATGGTGCTCCAGATCAATCTGACCGGCGCGTTCCTCTTCTCTCAGCGCGCCGGGCGGGAGATGCTCAAACGACGCAGCGGCAACATCATCAACGTAGCGTCGATCGCCGGACTGGTAGGCTCGATGGAGAGCGGCCAGCACATAGTCGGTTACGTCGCGGCGAAGGGAGGATTGATCGCGATGACCCGCGAGTTTGCCGCGAAGTGGGCTCGGCGAGGCATTCGAGTCAACGCGATCGCGCCTGGTTTCTTCCCATCGCGAATGACCGAAAAAGTCCTGGCGGTATCTCAACCTCAAATGGAAGCTGCGATCCCGATGGGCCGCGTCGGCGCTGAAGGCGAGCTGAAAGGCATAGCGGTGTTCCTGGCGGCGCCGGCCTCTGGTTACATCACCGGTCATACGATTGTCGTCGACGGGGGCAGCACGATTACTTCTTAGTCGAACTCCAGAATACCCCCAACTTCAGTTGGGGGATCGTTAAGTTCAGCCTACGCGGTGAGGTGACGATTCTCCGGTCCTCTCCCGCAGCGCCACTCGCGGCGCGTGTGGCGCTGCGGGAGAGGAGCTAAACATCGAGGAGAGGGGAAGCGCAGTGCTGCCGTAGGTCGAAATGAAACATCCCCCAACTGAAGTTGGGGGTATTCTGGAGTTTTTCACACACCCTCTGCGAGGGTGGGATTGCATCTGGATACTGGTCTGTCATCGACTTTTTCAGCAGCCTGCCACGGAGTTGATAAAGAGGAGTCACTATGAAACGAAACCTCTGGGTTTGCATCGCCAATATCGCTCTGGTCATCTGCCTCGCGTTGACCGCAAACGCGCAAGGCAAGCTGATGGCCGGCGTCGCCAAGTCCGACATCACGCCACCGGTAGGAACTCCGCTCGCGGGATACGGCGCGCGGCGCGCTCAGCCTTCAACCGGCGTGCACGATCCCACCGAAGCGCGAGCGCTGATCATCGACAACGGCAGCGAGAAGATCGCTTTCGTGAGCGTCGATCATCTGGGCTTCGATCACGGAATGGTCGATCGCATTAGAGGCATCGCCTCCGAGGCTACTCACATTCTTCCCGATCACATCTACGTTATGTCGTCGCACACGCACTCGGGCGGCGGCGCCTACATGGAAATGCTGCCGCTCTTGGCGAACGTGCTTGCGGGCAAGTTCGATCCGAAGGTTCGCGCGTTCTACGAACAGCGCACCGCTGAAGCGATCATCGCCGCAAACAAGACTCTTAAACCCGCTCGCATCGCGATCGGGGCCGGCGAAGCTCGGGGGATCTCGCGCTTCAGGTCGACGTGGCCGCCCGACGGTCCGGTCGATCCCGAAGTCGGTTTGATTCGCGTCGACTCGGTTGCGACCGGAAAACCGATGGCGGTGCTGATGAACTTTGCCGCGCACCCGACGGTGCTCGGCGCGGAGAATATGACTTTCTCGGCTGATTTCGTCGGCTACGCGCGAAACGCGCTCGAGCGGATGATAGGCGGCGACGCGATGGCGATCTTCGCAAACGGCGCGCAGGGCACCATCGCGCCCCGCGCGTTTCAAGGCGATGACGGCTGGCTGCGCGCGGAAAACGTCGGCACCATTCTCGCTGCTGAAGCCTTCAAGATTGTGTTCATGATCAAGCCGCAAGACTCTGTCGACATCAAGCTCGTTCGAACTCCACTCACGCTCAAGATTGTGCCGACGTCGATCTTTCCCGCCAGTATGACCTACCCACCGAGCTATGAGTCAGAGATCAACGCGATCTCCTTCGACAATCGCATCGCGTTCGTCGCGATTCCGGGCGAGCTTGGCAGCATTCTGAATTTTCAGGTCAAGGAGCGCGGTAAGCTGCTCGGGTTCGAGAAAACGTTTCTGCTCGGGCTCACGAATGATGCGCTGGGTTACATCATCACCGAGGACGAATATCGTCACAAGACATACGAGTCGACGATTTCTTTGTTCGGTCCGGCGTTTGGGAGCTTCATCGCAAACGAATCATTCCAGCTTCTCGAGAAGCTTCGGCCGGTCGAGAAGAAGAAGCAATAGCCAGTGTGTTGTCCGCGTTCCTTCAACGGCCACAGCCTGCGCTCTGATGCCGCCGCTTGTAGATGCTTGAACCAACAAACTGGCCCCCAAAGAACGCGCCTATCACCACCGGGAAAGTCATCAACTGCCAGCCAAGCCCCGAGAAGATTCGAAGCGCTATCACGAAAGGCACAGGCAAGTGGATCGACAGAATCCACTGCACAGAAAACTTCCTGACGCTTGCCCGCCAGTACCCGAACGGCAGGTTGAAGACGAAGACGATTATCGCTACGATCCAGATGTTCATGTGAGAGACGCGGCCCTCGTTACTCGCGCGCATAGCATAAGAGCGCTGCGTCTTATTGTCGAACTTTCGATTTGACCGGCTCGTAACCTAGAGCGACAACGCCAATAAAGGAGAACCGACATGATGAGCACGCTTTTCTTTCTCGCAGCGATCATTCTGGACTTATTCGCCCTTACGGACGTGGCGAATTCCAAACGCGACACGACAACAAAGGCTGTGTTGATGATCCTGATCCTGTTGTTCCCGATCATCGGCGCGAGCCTTTACCTGCTGGTCTTCCGCGAAAAGGGCTATTAGATCTCGGAGGCGGCAATCGACTCGTCCTTCAAAGAGCTAATCGCTTGCGAAAGACCTGCGAGTAACAAATACCCTCACGAGTGTTCCGCTAACCCATCTCTCTTGCTTAAGTGCTACTGCCTGATCTGATTTGACTATTCTCAACCCTCCGTGCTAGTTTATGCATCCTATTCGCATAATATGCGCATAGTGGAGCGACACAATGCATAGAACAGCAAACGGGAGCCGGCATCAGAAGATCCTCGAGATCATAAGCGCGAAGCCGATAGCGACTCAGCAAGAGCTTGCCGCGCACCTCTCTCGGCGCGGGTTCGCGGCCACGCAGTCGAGCGTTTCGCGCGACATAGTCAAGCTCGGGCTGACGAAGCTGGACGGCTACTACGTCGCCCCCGAAGACGCTGTAAACGTCGGCGGGCCGATCACCGGGATCGACACAGCCGGCGACAACATCATCGTCGTAAAGACCGAGGTCGGGCTGGCTCAACCCGCCGCTTTGACGATCGACCGCGCGAGTATCGACGAGATAGTCGGCACCGTGGCGGGCGACGACACGATTCTAATCGCAGTCAAGAACGCCGCCGCGCAGCGGCTGGCTATGAAAAAAATCGTCAAGCTTTTCGCGCCTTCACGGCCGCGATCGCGTGGCGCGGGCAAGCGTGCCGCGCGCTCGGGGGTCAGTGCAATGTGGCCTCGCTGAGATTTGGAGAACTCATAGATGCAAACTGGAAGGGAAACAATCGACAAGGTCGTGCTCGCGTATTCGGGAGGGCTCGACACTTCAGTGATCCTGCGATGGCTGAAAGAAACTTATGACTGCGAAGTGATCTGCTTCGCCGCAGACGTGGGTCAAGCAGAAGAACTCGGAGGGCTTGAAGAAAAGGCGTTCGCGACCGGAGCGTCGAAGCTCTACGTCGAGGACTTGCGCGAAGAGTTCGTGCGCGACTTTGTGTTCACGGCTCTCAAAGCCAACGCCGTCTACGAAGGCGTTTATCTGCTGGGCACCTCGCTTGCCCGCCCGCTCATCGCCAAGAAGCAGATCGAGATCGCTCACAAGGAGGGCGCGCGGGCCGTCTCACACGGAGCGACCGGAAAAGGAAACGATCAGGTGCGCTTCGAGCTGACTTATTACGCGCTCGATCCCCATATTCGAGTGATCGCGCCGTGGCGCGAGTGGCCGTTCAAATCGCGTTCGGATCTGATCGCCTATGCGCAGCAACACAAGATTCCGATCACAGCGACGAAAGAGAAGCCTTACTCGATGGACCGCAATCTGATGCACATAAGCTACGAAGGCGGGATACTCGAAGACCCGTGGACTGAACCACCAGCCTCGATATTCATACTCACTCGATCGCCGGAGGACGCGCCTGATACGCCGGCATATGTCGAGATCGATTTCGAATCGGGCGTGCCCGTCGCCGTCGATGGCGAGATTCTATCGCCCGCTTCTCTTCTCGACCGTTTGAACCGATTGGGAGGCGAACACGGAATCGGCCGAGTCGATCTGGTCGAGAATCGATTCGTCGGTATGAAGTCGCGAGGCGTGTATGAAACGCCCGGCGTGACGATCCTTCACGCAGCGCATCGAGCCGTCGAATCACTCACACTCGATCGCGAGGTCGCGCACCTGAAAGACTCGCTCAACTCGCGAGTGGCCGAGATGATCTACTACGGTTTCTGGTACACGCCGGAGTTTGAAGCCATCCGTGCGCTGGTCGATGAGAGTCAGAAGAACGTAACGGGCACAGCGCGGCTCAAGCTGTACAAGGGCAACTGCATCGTCGTTGGACGCCGCTCGCCGTGCTCACTCTACTCGGAAGAGTTCGCGACGTTCGAGCGCGACGCGGTGTACAACCAACGCGATGCCGAGGGCTTCATCAAGCTCAATGCGTTGCGATTGCGAATGAGAAAGATGGCCGAAGAAAAGAGAGAGGGTTCGTAGTTCGGCCTTCAGTCGGAAGTTCAGAGTTGAAGCTTTAGCTTGCGTGTTTCGATCGGGTAAAGCCCTGGAAGCAAGCTAAAGCTTGAACTCTGAACTTCCGACTGAAGGCCGAACTACGAACGTCGATGAAGGAGAATCTGAATTGAGCACGTACACGACCGAACCCGAACCGAATACTGCCGAGCTTCTTGGCGCAGAGACGATCGCCGGCACCGACCTTCGACTCGTGCGCGTCGATAAGATCGCATCGTCCACGGTGAATCTCCATCTCAGCCACGATCTTGAAATAACCACGGGCTGCGAAGCGCGCGCCGGTAATGTAGTCGTGGTTCGCGCGCTCACCGACAATGCGACCTACAACACGTTGGAGCTGGGCACCGGCCGAATGGCGAAGATCAATCCCGGCGACATCATCGCCGGAGTGCTTGGCTATCGGCGCGCGCTGAAGGGCTTTGTTGGCGACGTGCCGGAAAGCATCGCAGCCGGTGATCGTCTACATCTGCTCAACCTCGGCGGGTTGGTCGGCCGGTGCGTCGGTCATCATCACAGCTTGAGCAACGCGATCGAGGTCGAAGTGATAGGCATGCCGGTGAGCGACGGGCGCATCCTCAACATCGCCGAAGGCGCCATCGCCCCACGCGAAACGCTGGAATGCCTCGCTCCGCTGGTGCTGGTCGCAGGGACGTGTATGAACTCGGGTAAGACCTACGCCGCGACTGAGATCATTAAGCACCTCACCCGCGAGGGCCGCCGCGTCGCAGGGGCAAAGCTCGCCGGAGTCGCTTGCTTGCGGGACACGCTGAATATGGAAGACCACGGGGCGATCAAAACGATGAGCTTTCTGGACTGCGGTTTTCCATCGACGGTCGGGCTCGCGGATCTCGCGCCGATGGCGAAGGGCGTGATCTCGAAGCTCGCCGAGACCGCGCCCGACTGCATAGTGATCGAGCTTGGCGACGGAATCCTGGGCGGCTACGGGGTCGAGACGATCTTCAATGATCGAGAATTGATGAACGCGACTGCGGCGCTGGTCTTTTGCGCGGGCGATTTCGTAGGCGCGTGGGGTGGCCGCGAGTTGTTGGCCAGTCACGGCGTGAAGATCGATGTGATCTCAGGTCCGGTGGCCGACTCGCAGATGGGTACGGATTACGTAAAGCGCGAGCTTGGGCTCGACGCTGCAAACGCGGTGAACGGCGGAGAGCAACTCGCTGGGTTGATCAAGACGAAGCTAGCAGAGTGGGCTCAGCGGTAATTCATCTTTGCGTCTTTGCGGGAGCTTGATTATTTGGACTGCGGCGGCAAGGTACTCCGCGACGCCGCGTTTTCTTTTCGAATCGGAAACCAAAGCGGCGTCGCGGAGTACCTTGCCGCCGCAGTCCAAATAATCAGTTTCGCGCAAAGACGCAAAGCTTCGCAAAGACGCAGAGGTTCACACGAGAGGAAACCATTGATCAAGGCAGGCATACTCGGAGGATCGGGCTACGGCGGCAGCGAACTGCTTCGCATTCTGCTGTTTCATCCGGAGGTCGAACTGATGTTGGTCACTGCAAACGAGCACGCTGGCAAACGCATCGACGCGGTGCATCCGAATCTTGCGAAGCTCACCGATCTCGAGTTCGACACCATGCCCGATCCTGGCGATCTCGACGGACTCGATTGCGTCTTTCTCGGTTTGCCTCACGGCCAGGCGATGGAGATCGTCCCTTCACTTCCCCGCTCTGTTAAAGCGATTGACCTGTCAGGCGATTTCAGATTGAACGACGCAACAAAATTCAAACAATTCTATGGACGCGAGCACACGGCTATGGGTGCGCAGCGCGAGTTCGTCTACGGTTTGACTGAGGTGAATCGCAATCAAATCAGAGAGGCAACGCGCATCGCGAATCCGGGGTGCTTTGCGACAGCGCTCGAATTGGGGCTCTTCCCGTTAGTTGCCTCGGGCTTGGTAAAAGGTAAGGTCATCGCCGACATGAAGACCGGCTCGTCGGGTTCGGGCGCGAAAGCGGCGGCCAACACTCATCACCCTAAGCGAGCGAACAGCTTCTATGCGTACAAGACATTCGAGCATCAGCACCAGCCTGAAGTTGAGCAGTTGCTCGCGTCGGTCAATTCTAACTGGTCATCTGAATGCGCTCTAGTATTCCAGGTTCACTCGATTCCGGTTGTGCGCGGCATCTTCGCGTCGATCTACGTGACGCCGGCTAGGTCGATGACTCGCGACGAAGTCGGGAGACTATTTCGAGAGTTCTACGGTAATGAATTTTTCATTCGATTGGTTGAAGGCTCGCCCGACATCAACTGGGTGAAGAACACAAACTTTGTAGACATAGGGTGGGCCGCGAACGGCGAGACCGTAATCGTATTCGTCGCGCTCGACAACCTGGTAAAAGGCGCTGCGGGTCAGGCAGTGCAAAACATGAATCTGATGTTTGGAATCGAGGAGCGTGTAGGACTAGTGCTTCCAGGTAGTAATCCGTAGCCTGGCAGCTCGGTCGTTGATGTCACTAGCCAACGAGGGTCAATCACGATGCAGAAGATCACTACTTTTCTGATGTTCGAAGGCAAAGCCGAAGAAGCAATGAACTTCCATATGTCTTTGTTTCCTGATTCAGAGATAAAGAGCATCTCTCGCTATGCAGAAGGCGAGGCCGGCTCCGCGGGTACTGTGCAACATGCGCTGTTCTCGCTCAGCGGTCAGCAGTTCATGTGCATAGACAGCCCTGCTAGGCATGGCTTCACGTTCACTCACGCAATGTCGCTCTATGTGACCTGCGAAACGTTGAGCGAGATTGATGAACTCTTCGCGAAACTGTCTGAAGGCGGACAGGCGCTCATGCCGTTGGACGCTTACCCGTTCAGCAGGAAGTTCGGTTGGGTCAGCGACAGATTCGGCGTGTCCTGGCAGTTGACGCTCGCGGACGCGTAGCACAGGAGAATAGACTTGAGCACACAAGCACAACTAGAAAACCTGATCGACATCGAAGAGCACTATCAGGTCGCGACCTACAAGAAGTTTCCGTTCGTGATCGAGCGAGGCGAAGACGTCTGGGTCTATACAACGTCGGGCGAGCGATACCTGGACCTCTACGGAGGACACGCGGTCGTTTCGACCGGACACGCGCATCCGCGCATCGTTCGGGCAATCTCGGACCAGGCCGCGCGATTGATCTTCTACTCGAATCTCGTTTACAACGACGCGCGTGCGCGTGCCGCCAAGAAGCTCGTCGAGACTGCGCCTGAGCCTCTCACCAAAACGTTCTTCGTCAACTCGGGGACCGAAGCTAACGAGAACGCGATGAAGATCGCGCGCATGCTGACCCGCCGCGAGAGGATCATCTCGTTCGAAGGGGGATTCCACGGCCGCACTCCGGGTTCTGTCTCGGCCACCGGTCTTGCGAAATATCGCGAGAACGTTTCCCCTCTGCTCGAAGGCCACGTCTTTGCGGACTTCGGCAGCGTCGCGTCGGTCGAGAGCCTGTTGGGCGAAGAGACTGCGGCCGTGATACTCGAACCTATCCAATCGATGGGCGGTGTGCGGATGGCCGAGCCGGAGTTCTATCAAGCGATTCGCGAGATGTGCGATCAGGCGGGCGCGATGCTGATCTACGACGAAGTGCAAACAGGAATGGGGCGGACGGGCGAGTTCTTCTTCGCCAGCCGATTCGGTGTTGTGCCCGATATGATCGCGTTGGCCAAAGGCATCGCCAGCGGAGTTCCGATGGGCGCGGTGTTAGTGACCGACGCGATTGCGGGCGAGATAAAGACAGGCGATCTCGGAACGACTTTCGGCGGCGGGCCGCTCGCTAGTGCGGCGCTCGAAGCGACAATCGACGTGATTCGCGATGAGCAACTGCTCGAGAACGTGCGCGAGAATTCTGAGTATCTGTTTGCAGAGATCAGAAAGCTCCCGATGGTTGAAGAAGTGCGCGGGCTCGGATATCTAATCGGAATCAAGTTCCTAAGCGGAAATGCGAAGCCATATCAGCAAGCGCTGCTCGAACGAAAGATAATCACCGGGCTGTCGGAGGA